>URYB01000271.1 GCA_900552085.1 uncultured Lachnobacterium sp. | reverse complement strand
AAGCGGTAAATGGTGAGATTAAGATTACATCTTATAAGCAGCATATCGCAGATGGAACGCTGTTTGTGACAGGTGTGGATGATCCGCTTGCAAATCTTTACTGGAAGACCGGAATTCACCCAGTTCCGCCGCTTGATCAGTTTACGACATCTCCGGTAGAAGATGGAAACAAAGATAACGGAACCACAGGAGACAATGGAAATAGCGGAACTTCCACAGATAATGGAAACAGTGGAAATAACGGAACTTCTAAAGATAATGAAAGCAGTGAAAGTAATGGAACTTCCGGCAGCGACACAAGTAAGATTACTTCGGTGGAAGTAAAAGGAATTGAAAAGAAGTCAGGCATAAGTACATCGATTTCTGCGGAGACCGTAAAGAACATTACGGACAACGCTGGAACTACGGATGTGACAATCAAGCAGGAAGTAAAAAAAGCAGATGGTTCAACAGCCTATACGGTGGAAGTAAAAGCAACAGATGTAAAAGCTGGGAATAACCTTAAACTCATGAAGAAAGATGCAAAGACAGGAAAACTGGTATTTGTAGATAAGAAAAACTATACGGTTTCGAAAGATGGAAGCATCGATCTGACAATGAAAAACGGCGGCGATTATGTCCTGTTAAACAGTACAGATGCAAAAGCTGCTGCAAATGAGATTAAGAAGACGGTGAAAGCAACAAAGTCTTCTACAAATGTAAAGCAGAAAAAGACAACACAATTTCCATGGAGCAATAAGCTGAACATGGAAAATGTAGAGAAAATTACGTACACTTCTTCTAAGAAATCGGTTCTGACCGTGAATAAAAACGGAAAGATTAATGCAAAGAAAAAAGGTACAGCGAAAGTGAAGGCGGTTGTTACATTAAAGGATGGAACAGTGAAAACCGTTACCATGCAAGTTAAAGTAAAATAAAACGGATCATACGGATGCCCAGCTGTTATCTTCGGCGAATCTGATGCAGACCAGACAGTGTCAGAAGCATTGTCACAAATTCCGCAGCAGGAAATGCAAGCCATACACCGGTCATTCCAAAGAAGGAAGACAGCAGGAATGCAAAGAAAATGATGGCAACAAATCCGCGCATGATGGAAGCAGCAAAGGCACATTTGACAGATTCCACAGCACTGAGGGCAGCCGTTCCGACGATATTGATGCCGGCAAAGAAGAAACCAAGAAAGTACAGGCGCAATCCTTTTTCGGCATAGACAGCCAGTGTTGCGTTGTGTTCTCCATTGAATACTGCTGTAACCTGTGGTGCACACAAATAAATAAAGGCAACAAGTATAGTAGAAAGACAAAGGGAAGTCATGAGGGCCATGTGAAGGACCTCGTGTACTTCCTTTTTCTGTCCGGTTCCGTAAGATTTGCTGATCAATGGCTGGGAGCCCTGTGCAATTCCGTTAAAGAGTGCCACAGCAACCAGAGAGGTATTGGCAACCACACCGTAGGCAGCGACACCGATATTACCGGTAAGCGAAAGGATGATCATATTAAATACCACGGTAATGACTCCGGATGAGATTTCTCCAACGAAAGCTGACACACCAACCTGACAGGAATAGATCAGTTTACGGATCGATGGTACGATCGGATGGAGCGGAACCGTGCATTTTTTTGAGCAAAGATGAATGCAGCAGATGAGGATTCCGATAATCGGAGAGATGGCGGTCGCAAGTGCGGCACCTGCCATGGAAAGCCCCATAGGAAACATCAGAATATAGTCAAATACAATATTGAATAGACTGCTGAATAAAGTGGCAGCCATGGCAATGGATGGATTGCCATCATTTCTTACAAACGCATTGCAAATGTGATTCCACATAAAAAACGGCGTAAATAGCATAAAAATACGGGTGTACGAGGTTCCGGTAGCAACAATCGTCGCATCTCCACCTAATAAAGCTACCAGTTTATCTGGAAGAAAAATTCCGACCAATATAAATAGAATACTGATGATACCAGCCCAGGCAAGTGCGTGGAAGAAATATCCAGTCGCGTCAGGGTTCTTTTTGTTGCGCTCTACCACAAAACGGATGGCAGATCCTACGCCGATCATCGCCCCACTTGCAAAAATCAGATTGTAAAGAGGAAGGACCAGATTAAGAGCTGCGATACCGTCAGGTCCTACCGCGCGGGAAATAAAGTAGGTATCTGCCAGAATGTACAGGGACATTCCAAGCATTCCAAGCATATTTTGAGAAACGTATTTTACAAATTGTTTACGCATAAAAATCTCCTTTGTCATAAGATACCCACGTATTATAGCATGAGTAGAAAAAAGATGACAGGGAAAAGAATGAGGAAAACGTGCACAAAAAGTAAAGTTGATTTTTAGAACATATTTTGCGCAAATAAATTTCAAAATGTGCAAAAAAAATAAAAACTGTATAAATACACAAAAAACAAGTAGTAAATTCTCTAAAACACACAATTGCCGAAAAAATCCGAAAATTATATAATGAAGATACGAAAAAACCGAAAATGAATAAAGGAGGCAAATATGCGAGGGGAAGGTTTAAAAAAAAGAAGAAACAGAGTCATCAGCTTTGTTATGGCAATAGCGATGGTTCTGACGCTTGTGACGGTTGCTCCGGTGACAGCACAGGCAGCAGGGGTAACAAACATAACTATTCATTTTAAAAATGATTGGGGATGGGGAACACCGGCATTACAGTATTGGGATGGAACATCCACAACGGTTACAGGTGGTGCTAATGAAGAAGTGCCAGGCTGGGGTGGTGCGAAAGCAACTATGCTTAATAAAGATGCAGAGAATGATGGTTGGTATACAATAACCTTACAAGGAGATTGCGACGGTTTTCAGTTGTTAGATTTTAGCAAACCATCAGACAATACAAATGGAAATGTTAGAACTCTTGCAATGGACTATTGCAATGAAGAGAAACCAACGGATGTTTATTTCAATTGTGAAAAGTTTGTAGCGAAAAAAAATCCATGGTATCTTGATTCCGAATTTAAGACAAGCATTGAAACGAAGCTTCCAAAACAGGAGGAAGAAACATATGATCCAGCTACTTTAGTAGGAGACTTCTCTGCTCTTACTTTTACAAATGACGATGAGAAAATAGGTGAATGGAATCCTGCTGATACCAATGGTGATATGGAGTATGTTGGAAATAGTGTATATGCAAAAACAATCCATTTTGAGCCATTAGAAAAAGAGGTCTCAGTTGTGTACAAAGTAGCTTTTGATCATGCATGGAACGAGTCGATCGGAGCAAATGGAACAGATAGTAATGTTACGCTTTCTATTCCGGCAGGAACTTCATATCTTACGGTTGTATGTGATCATAAGAATCCAAATTTGTATGACAGTGTTACAAATGGTGCAGATACAACTGGAGATATCGTTTCCGTTATAGGTACTGTCCGTGACGATCATACATGGGTGGAAACATATGAAGGAACGGAATATGATTTCGTAAAATTATCCAATCGTTATTATGTATATCAAAAGGCGTTTAAAGCAGGTTCTTATCAATATAAAACTGTTTTTAATCACAAGGACTGGGCTGGTTGGGACAACATTACCTTGAAGCTTTTGAATAGTAAGGTTGTAACATTTGTTTATGATGCAGAGACTGGAAAAGCATATGATTCTGTTAACGACTTAGACAAGGTAACAGAAGCTTTAACAGCGGAGCCACAGAATATCGAAAAAAGATGGGCATTGGTAGAATATGATCGACCGGATGGTGATTATGAAGGTTGGAATATTTATTGTTGGAACAGTGGTTTCAGTGATGGATTGAATGTTAAGGTTGAAGAAATTAATGGTAAACATTATCTTAGAATTCCGGTAAAAGCATCAGAAGCAGATATGACATTGAGCTTTTGTATGAGAAAGAGCACCACAGAAAATGAGTGGGCTGATAAAGATGGTGGAGATCATTACATTACTTTCCCGGCAAATCAGAAAGTTGT
>URYB01000270.1 GCA_900552085.1 uncultured Lachnobacterium sp. | reverse complement strand
GATGAAAGCATTCCGCTGGCAGCTTAAGCAATTGCTGAATCGAGACTTGAGTGTGAAGCGTGGAAACGCATGGGATGTAAGGCATCGGAGATGGAGTCGGCAGCGCTGTTTATTGTGGCAGCACATCTGGGGGTACGTTGCGGAACCGATTTGCTGGTAATGGGAAATCAGGAGCGGAATGCGCGTGGAATGGATAACCCGATTGTCCATGATACAGAAGCAGCAATTTCGATTGCAGTGGAGGCACTGCGGACATTGATCCGCGAAGATCAGGAGAAGACAGGAAAGTAAAAGGAGAAGGTGAAATATATGGATTATAAAAAATATAAACGTGTTTTTACAATTGTGATTGATTCTCTTGGCGCAGGCGATGCGGTGGATGCTGCTGCATTTGGAGATGCAGGAACCGATACTTTGGGGCATATAGCAGAGTCTGTGGGAAATCTGCATATTCCAAATCTGCAGAAACTTGGTATCGCAAACATGAAGCCTTTAAAAAATATTGCACCGGTCGAGACGCCGAAAGCATACTATACGCGTTTGAACGAGGCGAGCAACGGCAAAGATACCATGACCGGACACTGGGAGATGATGGGACTTCATATTACGAAACCGTTTTTGACTTTTACCGAGCATGGATTCCCGAAGGAACTGATCGAGGAACTCGAAAAACGCACGGGACACAAGGTAATCGGAAACAAGAGTGCCAGCGGTACAGTGATCCTTGATGAACTCGGAGAAGAAGAGATTGCGACAGGACATATGATCGTCTATACTTCTGCGGACTCTGTATTGCAGATCTGTGGCAATGAGGAAACGTTTGGGCTCGAAGAACTGTATCGTTGCTGTGAGATTGCCAGGGAAATTACGATGAAAGATGAGTGGAAAGTCGGACGTGTGATTGCACGCCCTTATGTGGGAAAGAAGAAGGGCGAATTTAAACGGACCAGCAACCGTCACGATTATGCGCTCAAGCCATTTGGCCGAACCGCTTTGAATGTGCTGAAAGATGCCGGATACGATGTGATATCCGTCGGAAAGATCTATGACATTTTTGACGGAGAGGGAATCACAGAATCGAATCGGTCAAAGAGTTCGGTTCACGGAATGGAACAGACGATAGAAATTGCACAGAGGGACTTTACCGGACTTTGCTTTGTAAATCTCGTTGACTTTGATGCACTGTGGGGACACCGCAGAAATGTCACGGGTTATGCACAGGAACTGGAGCGTTTTGATGTGAAGCTGGGAGAGCTGCTTGAAGTTTTAAAAGAGGACGATCTGCTCATCATAACGGCGGACCACGGCAACGATCCGACATATACCGGAACAGATCATACGAGAGAAAAGGTTCCATTTCTTGCATATTCGTCATCCATGAAAGAACCAAAAAAATTAAAGGAGGCTTCTACTTTTGCAATTATTGGTGCTACTATCACGGATAACTTTGGACTTTCGATGCCGGAAGGAACAATTGGCAGTTCAATTTTAGAAGAGTTAAAATAAGAGAATCAGAAAGGATGCGGAAAATGGACAGAGAAGAAATATTAAACAAGGTCGATCATACATTGCTTGCACAGACGGCAACATGGGAGGAAATCAGGGAAATTCTCGATGATGCCATGGAGTACCATACGGCATCGGCCTGCATACCGGCAGCATATGTGAAGCAGGCGGCGGAGTATGTGCAGAGCAGACTTCCAATCTGCACCGTGATCGGATTCCCGAACGGATATCATACCACAGCGGTCAAAGTATTTGAGACGAAAGATGCAGTGGCAAATGGTGCTTCGGAGATTGATATGGTCATCAATATTGGTTTTCTGAAGGATAAGCGGTACGAGGAGATTGAGGAAGAAATCCGCCAGGTTCATGCAGCCTGTGATGGAAGAATCCTAAAGGTCATCATAGAGACCTGTCTTCTTACGGAGGAAGAGAAAATAAAAATGTGCGAGATCGTTACGAAAGCCGGTGCGGAATTTATAAAAACATCTACAGGATTTTCTACTGGAGGAGCGACGTTTGAAGATGTGGAGCTGATGCGGAAGTATGTAGGTGCAAATGTGAAAGTGAAAGCGGCAGGTGGAATCGCGTCGTTTGCGGATGCAGAAAAGTTTGTTGCCCTTGGTGCAGACCGGCTTGGAACAAGCCGGCTGATCAAGATCATGAAAGCAGAAAATGCTTACGCATAGTGATATTTCCTGCGCTGACGCACAAAGAATGTGATCGTGATGCACAATGTAAGAAGTTCTGCAACGGTCACAGAGCTCCAGATTCCGTTGATTCCACCAAATACAATGGGAAGAATGAACACAGCACCGATCTGAAAGACCAGTGTGCGCAAAAAGGAAGTTACTGCGGAGACGACTCCGTTACTTAATGCGGTAAAGAATGAGGAACCGAATATATTAAAGCCGTTGATGATATACACGAGACTGTAAATACGGAAACCGGTCTGTGTCATAGCAAGCAGCGTGCTGTCATAACCAACAAAAAGCTTTGCAAGCGGTGTGGCGAGAAACTGGGCAAGAACGAAAAGAAGAATGCCCCAGGAGCCCACCAGCTGCAGGCTTTTTTTGTACAGATTTTTCAGTTCTTCATGATTTCCGGCACCATAATGATAGCTGATGATGGGTGCACTTCCGATGGAATAGCCGAGAAAGATCGCAATAAATATAAAATTTACATACATGATCGCAGCGTAAGCAGCCACCCCGTTTTCTCCGGCAAATTTCATCAACTGGACATTGTAAAGGGAATTTACAATGGAACTTGAGAGGTTGGTCATAAGTTCCGAAGAACCGTTGATACAGGTCTGCATGAGAATGCGGCCGTTGAACTGTGTTTTGCCAAGGCGGAGCAGACTGCTGTTTTTTCTGGAAAAATACAAAACAGGAAAAAGTCCTCCAATCATCTCTCCGCAGACCGTTGCAACAGCAGCACCCAGCAGTCCGAAACCAAGGATGCCGACAAATAGCAGATCCAGAATCATATTGGTGACACCGGCGGTAATGATGACAGCCAGTCCAAGTTTTGGTTTTTCCGCAGTCACAAAGAAACTCTGGAATACATTTTGCAGTATAAAAGCGGGCAGGGAAATAAAATTGATCCGGCCATACAAAATGCAGTTGGAGAGAAGTTCGCCTTCGGCACCGAGCAATGAGGCAACGGACGGTACCAGAAGCATGCCAAGCAATGCCAGAAGGATACCACCGATGGCGGTCACATACACAAGCATGGAAAAATAGGCATTGGCCCGCTTCGGATCGCCTTCTCCCAAGGTTTTGGCGACGATTGCGCTGCCTCCGGTTCCAATCATAAAGCCCAAAGCGGACAGTCCCATCAGAAACGGGAGAATCAGATTGATGGAGGCAAGGGCTGTTTTTCCAACAAAGTTAGAAACAAATAATCCATCTACGACACTGTAGATGGACGTAAAAATCATCATAACGATGGAGGGAAAAACAAACCGGAGCAGTTTGTTATAGGTAAAGTGTTCGGATAATTGAATTTTCATATAATAAAGAAGTCTCCTTGTATAAAATTAACAGTAACTATTCGGCAACGATAAGATCAATGCCGGCTTTTTCGTAGATTTCCTTGGTGTTTTGGGACAATCCGGCATCCGTGATCACAAGATGCAGATCGTCGATGGATGCATAGCTGGAAATGGAAGACGTATCGAATTTGGTATGGTCGATCAGTGCGATGGTTTTGGCAGATGCTTTGATACACATACGTTTCAGGTCGGCCTCATAAATACTGAAATCGGTCAGCCCGTTTTCCACCGAAAAGCCACGGGCAGAAACAAATGCGATGTCAGTATGGATTTTTTTAAGCAGATCTTCTCCGAGCAGTCCTTCAATGGAAGAAGATGCAGAAGTTACGATACCGCCGGTAAGAATCACGGTAATGCCAGGGACATCTTTGAGTGCCAGGGCAAGGTTGATACCGTTCGTAA
>URYB01000269.1 GCA_900552085.1 uncultured Lachnobacterium sp. | reverse complement strand
GATATTTTCTGTTGACACAGAGAAAAAAGTGTGATAGAGTTTAATAGTTGTTAGAAACAAGTAGAGTATCCACTCTCACCTAAGCGCAATTGGGCGACTTAGCGTTAATACTTTAACATTCCGTATGTATGTTAGATGTAATAGTGGATAGTCTGCCTATCCACTATTTTTTATTGGAGGTACAAGACTATTAGCGAATTAATGATTAATGAACAAATCAGAGACAGAGAGGTTCGTCTGATTGGACCTGATGGAGAGCAGATTGGTGTTGTTTCATCAAGAGAAGCTCAGAAGATTGCGGACGAAGCAGGACTTGATCTTGTAAAGATTGCTCCGAATGCGAAGCCACCTGTCTGTAAGGTGATTGATTACGGCAAGTATCGTTACGAACTGGCTCGTAAAGAGAAAGATGCCAAGAAAAAGCAGAAGACAGTTGAACTGAAAGAGATTCGTCTGTCACCGAATATTGATACCAATGATTTGAATACAAAGATGAATGCTGCAAAGAAATTCCTTACAAAAGGAAATAAAGTAAAGATCACGCTTCGATTCAGAGGTCGTGAGATGGCTCATATGAGTAGCAGTAAACACATCTTGGATGATATTGCTGAGAATCTCTCCGATGTAGCTGTAGTGGAGAAAGCGCCAAAGATCGAAGGTAGAAGTATCGGTATGGTGTTGGCGGAGAAAAGATAACATTTTAAGGAGGAATAAACAATGCCAAAAATGAAGACTAGCAGAGCTGCTGCAAAACGTTTCAAAGTAACAGGAACAGGAAAGTTAAAGAGAAATAAAGCTTACAAGAGACATATCTTAACAAAGAAGACAACAAAGACTAAGAGAAATCTTAGAAAGCCAGCTATGACTGATCAGACAAACGTTAAGAATATGAAGAAGATTTTACCATACATGTAAGATTTGTTAAGGAGGATATAAAAGATGGCAAGAGTTAAAGGCGGATTAGGCGCTAAGAAAAGACATAATAGAGTTTTAAAGTTAGCAAAGGGATACAGAGGAGCTCGTTCTAAGCAGTATCGTGTAGCTAAACAGTCCGTAATGAGAGCCTTAACAAGTTCTTATGCTGGACGTAAAGAGAGAAAGAGTCAGTTCCGTCAGTTATGGATTGCACGTATCAACGCTGCAGCTCGTTTAAACGGACTTTCATACAGCCAGTTCATGCACGGCTTAAAGCTTGCTGGAGCTGATTTAAACCGTAAGGTATTAGCTGATATGGCTGTTACAGATGCAGAAGGTTTTGCAAAACTTGTAGAAGTTGCAAAGAAAGCTTTAGCATAATACTTCAAGTGATATATAAATCCGGACAAGCTATTGTCCGGATTTTTTTTGCGTTACACGATATTCTTTTGGGGAAAGGCCTTTTTTCTTATGGAATGTTTTGGAAAAATATAAACCATTATCAAATCCTACAGAATTGGCGATTGCGGTAATGGAAAGGTTTGAATGTTCTAACAGATAGCAGGCCTGTTTCATGCGAAAGTCGGTAAGATACTCTTTTGGAGATTGCTGCATAACTATTTCAAAGGAACGAAAGAGGTGACTGCGGCTTAAACCTACATAAGAAGCTATGTCTTCGACGGTAATCGGATAGGAATAGTTGGCACTGATATATTCGATGCTTTTCTGAACGTAAGTGTTGGCTGAATTCTGTGTTTCTTTTTTATGTGCACACTGAATGAAAAGCGCAAGTGTAGTATACAGACGACCGGTCATTTCTACTGCGTGCTCAAATCCGTTTCCTCTGGCGTCGTAAATATGCAGAAGCTGACGTTTGATTTCGTTCCCATTTTTTACATTATGGATATATGGTACACTTTTCGAAAAATCAGTTGCCTGTAAAATCATTGCAGCATCGCTTCCGGTAAATCCCACCCATGCATATTCCCAGGGATCTGTTTCATCTGCCTGATAAACAACTTCCGTGTTTGGATAGACCAGAAAGGCATCGCCTTCTTTTAGTGTATGAATGGATCCTCCGATTTTGTAGGTACCCTTACCGGAAATGATGTAATGTATGAGATAGTGATCACGAATACCGGGCCCCCATTGGTAATTTGCATCACATCGTTGGTAGCCTACGTTGTATACGGAAAGAGATACCAGTTCTTTGTCGGTTGCTTTGTAAGAATTTTTATATTTATCATTCATAAATTTGTCCCTTTTTGTAATTATTTGCTTTTATTATAGAGGAAAGGATGTGCCTATGCAACATTATTACATGTTTTTGCATACATTTTCTTCTGTACAACAGAGGCAGAATGGACTAGAATAGCATTAAAGAGATGGGGAACATAAACCAAATATAATTAAGAAAAGGAGACTGAATTATGGCAATTTTAGTTACTGGTGGAGCTGGATATATTGGAAGTCATACATGTGTAGAATTATTGGATGCAGGCTATGAAGTCGTTGTATTGGACAATTTATCAAATGCATCTGAGAAGTCATTGGAGAGAGTAGGGGCACTGACAGGTAAGAAAGTGACTTTTTATAAGGGCGATATTCTTGACCGAGATATTTTAAACAAGATTTTTGCAGAACAGAAGATTGACAGCTGTATTCATTTTGCAGGATTGAAAGCGGTTGGCGAATCTGTTGCAAAGCCTTGGGAATATTACAACAACAATATCGCAGGAACACTGACTCTGGTAGATGTAATGCGTCAGAACGGATGCAAGAATATTATCTTTTCTTCATCTGCAACGGTATACGGAGATCCGGCAGAAATTCCGATTACCGAGAACTGCCCGAAGGGACAGTGTACAAATCCTTACGGCTGGACGAAGTCTATGCTTGAACAGATTCTTTCGGATATTTACAAAGCAGACAACGAGTGGAATGTGATTCTTCTCCGTTACTTTAATCCAATCGGAGCTCATCCAAGCGGAACAATGGGAGAGAACCCAAATGGTATTCCGAACAACCTTATGCCTTATATTACACAGGTTGCAGTTGGTAAATTAAAAGAGCTGGGTGTATTTGGAAATGATTATGATACTCCGGACGGAACCGGCGTGCGTGATTATATCCATGTAGTGGATTTGGCAGTTGGACATGTAAAAGCATTAAAGAAAATTGAGGAGAAAGCGGGATTATGTATCTATAATCTTGGAACGGGCCATGGATACAGCGTTCTTGATATCGTAAAGAATTTTGAGGCAGCAAATAATATCAAGATTCCTTATGTAATCAAAAACCGCCGCCCGGGAGATATTGCTACATGTTACTGTGATCCGGGAAAAGCAGAGCGAGAGCTTGGATGGAAAGCACAGTATGGTATCAAAGAAATGTGTGCAGATTCCTGGAGATGGCAGAAGAACAATCCAAACGGATATGAGGATTGATTTGTAGTAATTTGATAAAATTTTGAAAAAGTTTAAACAAATTACAAAAAAAGCTTGACGAACGTATGATGCTATGATAGTATAATAAACGGTTCGTTGGTCAAGCGGCTAAGACGCCGCCCTCTCACGGCGGAAACACGGGTTCGATTCCCGTACGGACTGCTCTATTATAAAATATAATAGCCCAACCCGGAAATAAGCGTTGCTTGCAACGCTTATTTTTTTGTGCACCTTGAACAAAAATGACGAAAATTTCCTAAACTTTCGATATTGAATTTTGCAATTTGGCTGAATATAATATAGTTAACATATAATAAGGATAAGAAACTTTGAATGTTCGAAAGCAAAGGGAGGAATTGTTATGACACGTATGTATGAAAAACCACAGGCAATTGTTATGGTGGAAAACCATGAGGGCGTGTATATGGCAAGTGGTGTAGGCGGTGCACAGTGGTATGTTAGTGTAAAAAGTGATCAGAGCTGGAACGGAACGGATCATGTATTTACTGTAGAATGTACTTTAAATGGAGGACAGACATATTCTGTATCAGACCTGACAATTGTTGTAACGTTTAATAATACATTGGCAGGCGCGAAAGAAATCAAGAATGA
>URYB01000268.1 GCA_900552085.1 uncultured Lachnobacterium sp. | reverse complement strand
AACTCAAGATTATAAGGGGGATGGAGGATCAGACGGGGAGATATCAAGAGTTAGTACTTAGAATAGGGCATTTTAACTTTAATTTTTTTGTTGACTTTTTGTTCCTACTTAATTCTATAATATGGAAATTGTTGGGAGACGTATATAAATTAATTCCCTTACAATTTCTTACTGTATAGGAGGATACTAGTGAAACAAAAATTATTGATGAGCATACTATCTGCTACATTTCTTATTCCACAGATTTCTGTCACGTATGCAGATGTTCATAAGGTGACTGCATCCGACCTTGTATTACAGGCTGGAATATCTGCTGCTGTTTCTGGAATTTTGACCGATGACACGGCTGATTTGAATGCTGATAAATCGGGGCAGCAAAATAAGTCTCCAGAAGAGGATTTTAGTGATCTTGTGATTTCAGAAAGCAACGATCCAATATTCATTTACAAAAATAATAGCTTAAACGGGACATTGGTGGGAATGCTTCCAGCACAAGGTGCCGGTTATATACTTGCAGAAGGAGATGTGTGGTATCTGATACGATCTGGGTATTACACCGGTTTTGTCAACAAGGAAAATCTGATCACTGGAGATAAAGCAAAAAAATATGCGGATAAACACTATAAAAAAGAAGCTTCTGTATCTGTGAATACCGCCTTTGCCTATCAAAATAAAGATTGTACCGGCGCTATTCTCAATGTATATGCCAAGGATACGAAACTTAATGTAAAGACTTCTAATTCCAATTCCTACGCAACAAAAATAAACGGAGTTACAGGTTATATAAGTTCAAAAGATATTGAGGTATCGAATATACTTACAACAGCAACCGAACCGGATCTTATAGAATACACAGATATGTATCCTGATGAGTCCCTAGCTACCTATGGAAGTGATGATGCATATAATGATTCACAGGTCTCATCCATTTCAAACAATCCGGGAGCATTTAACGAAATTATGAATGAAATTGTAGAATACGCCATGCAGTTTCTTGGAAATCCATATGTTTGGGGTGGTGAAAGCCTTACCGATGGATGCGACTGTTCCGGATTTGTCATGAAAATTTATGAGCATTTTGGGTATTCGCTCCCTCATAGTTCCTACTCTCTTCGCAGCGTAGGACTCGACGTGTGTGGATCGACATGGGATGCGTCCAAGGCTCTTCCTGGCGATATTATATGTTTTGATGGTCATGTTGGAATATACACAGGAAATGGCGAAATGATCAATGCATCAAATCCAAAGGATGGTATTAAAATAAGCAAGGTGACAGCAAGAAAGGACTTTGTTTGTGCACGCCGTATAGTGTCAGGACATGCGGATTTCGAAAATCTTTCTGAAACGGAGTACAATGAACTATGTAGAATTGTCGAAGCTGAGGCCGGTGGAGAGCCAATAGACACTCGCATCGCTATTACGGATGTAATATTAAACCGTGTGACAAGCAGCAAATTTCCAAATAATATTCATGATGTAATTTTTTCAGGGAATCAATTTTCTCCAATATCAAACGGAAGATATTATAAAGTCACGGTGTCAGCATCCACAAAACAAGCCGTTAACGAAGCTCTGAATGGTCCTGATCATAGTATGGGGGCACTGTATTTCATGAATCCAAAATACTCTTCCAAAAAAAATGTGGAATGGTTTTATGGTTCTCTGCAGTATCTGTTTTCATATGGAGATGTAGAATTTTTCCGTTAAATATAGCAAACCACCAGGAGGTATAACACATGCAACATACATACTCATTTTGTCTTGTAAAAGATGGAATGTATGGGGGATATCGTATTATTTATCCTGATTTTCAAAGTATTAATTATACAAAAAAATCACATGAACGTTGTATTACGTTTGCAAAAAAACGACTTCTTTCTATTATATGCAACCGCATACGTACACAAAATGTATTGCCTACGCCAACACCAGCCAGTTGTATTAGCAAAAAGGAACTGGCCAACCAGTACCATTTTAATGAAGCGGATGCATCCATTCATACCGTAACCATCAAATTTGATTATGATATTGTTGTGTATCCGGCTTGTTTTTTTAAAGAAATTGACGGTTACAAAGTTATTTTCCCAGATCTACATAACCTGAAAGTGCATGGAGCTAACCGGAAATCTGCGCATTCTAATGCATGCGATCTGCTCGAATACTTTTATAAACAGCAAAATAAAGAAGGCAGGGAATTGCCTCTGCCTTCTCGTAAATCAAGTGTGTCTTTACAGCAAATAGCCGATACACTTGAAATTGATTTTGAAAATGCTTTTGTTGAGAATGTATCAGCTATCGTTTAGCGCAGCTGCCGGCCATCTGCAAGAAAATCGTCAAGATAACAATCTAGCACAACCGCAATATTATGCAGATCGTTGATTCTCTTTGGCCTGTTTCTGTGCTGTTCCCATCCGGCAAGAGTATTCAGAGGAATCCCTGTCATATCCGCTAGTTTTGCCTGGGAAATCCCTTTTGATTTTCTTATAGCCCGCATTTTATCAATATCGAATAACATACTCTTTTCTCCCTTCTATATATATCATAATAACGGTATATATAGTTTTTGTGTATGCACATGATTCACGAGTTTCATGGCACGATTTTTATAGCTTTTTGTGTATTATGCTATATTTATTATTTACATAAACCTTTATTCTATTATTCTTGTTTTCTATTTGGAATGATGTTATCGTAATCATATAGAAAAGATAGTAGCGATCAACATTTATCACTATCGGGAGATTGGTCGAACGTATCAATACATTATTTATTAATTGGAGGTATCATTATGAAAAAATTATTGAAAACACGCTTTATGTGCCTGCTGTTGGCACTAATCATGGGATTATCCCTTACGACTGCTGCACCAGAAGGGATCTACGCAGCCGCAACAAGTAAAACAATTTCTGTTTCCGCTTTTGCAAAGAAAATCCAAAATGCCAGTGGTGTAGATGTTCTTAAAAATAGCAACGTGACGAATACGAAAAAAGCAACTACCGTTCAGGTTGCCGCATATTTGCTAGAAAGAGCAGATTATGAAACCAATGGTGGAATCTATTCCTATGATGACGAATTGTATTACCGCATCAAGCATTACAACCGCATCAGTGATATCAAAAAAGCCAAAAGTGTTTACCGTGATTCTTTATACATGTGTTTTACCAAAGGCATCATGATTGGAAAAAGCAATGGAAAGTTTTCTCAGACACGTAAGTTTACTCCAACTGCTAAAATTACACCTGCTGATGCAAATAAGTTAGTAAAAAGACTGTCTGATAAGTCCAAGCGGTTCAAGCTTTCCTACGATGGCCAGGTAATCCGTACCACAAATCTTCCTAAGAATTACAAGGAATATCCATATATCCTTGCAAGTTTTCCAAATTCATTCTATGAAAAGAAAATGTGGTTTACAAAACAAAGGAAAAAAGGATACTACGATACAGCGAAACAGACTTCAAAAGCTCTGGATGATGAGGACAAAGATTTAATTTGTGACATGGTCCGAAAAAATTTGGAACTTCGGTTAAACGTGGATTATAGAAAAACATTTACCAACAAATGGAAAAATAAGTTGGCCGAAACCTATTACAATCCCGATTCCGTCATGTCGGATATTAATACATATGTTAAAAATGCAAAACAGCGAAAAATTATCATAAGTAGTTCAAAAATTGTAGTCGACCCGTCCACGATGTGGGATGATAATGGATCATATATAGTTAAGGTATATGCGAAATTCAAGGTAAAAAGCGGTTCTGTTCCTTCTTCAACAAGCAAAACACAAAACGAGGTAATATTTGGCAACTACATTTCCATGAAAAATCTGTCAAGTCATAAAACAGTAACCTTTGAAGATGAACTTTTGTTTAATATTTCATTTAACCCGAATAATAAAAGAATCTATATATATGGCTTGGAAGATGATTCACTTACTAACTAAACCCCCATGCCTCGCTTTTGGCACCACCATAAATGAAACATGGTGGGC
>URYB01000267.1 GCA_900552085.1 uncultured Lachnobacterium sp. | reverse complement strand
AGTTATTATTGAATTTTCAAGGTGCGTAGGCACTTATTCAAGTGCGAAGTTTGAGCAGCTTTATTTTTCCTCAACAACCTGGAAGATAAAGAACTTGAGATAATATGATTCCGGCACATTGGAAGAATTTGCCCACAGAATCGGGTGATCCGGTGCCTGTGTGCGGAATTCAACCTGGCGGATTCTCTTATGTGCTGCCTTTGCAGCTTCCTTTACAGTTTTCGCCAGCAGTTCCTGCGTCATAAAGTGAGAGCAGGAGCAGGTTGCCAGATAGCCACCATCTTTGACGAGCTTGAGACCTTTCATGTTAATTTCACGATATCCCTTGATGGCGTTTTTGGTAGCTTCTTTGGACTTTGTAAATGCAGGAGGGTCGAGAATGACCACATCGTATTTTTCCCCGGCTGCCGCAAGCTTCGGAAGTTCATCGAGCACATTTGCACAACGAAAATGCACCGTGTCTTCCAGATGATTCAACTTTGCATTCGCCTGGGCCTGTTGCACTGCATACTCCGAGATATCGAGTCCGGTCACATCCGACGCGCCAGCGATTCCCGCATTGAGCGCAAAGGTTCCCATATGCGTAAAGCAATCCAACACTTTTTTGCCTTTGCAGATGCGCTGCATGGCCAGCCGGTTATATTTTTGATCGAGGAAAAAGCCGGTTTTCTGTCCGTTCACGACATCTACCATATAGTGAACGCCATTCTCGACAATTTCCACATTGGTATCAAACTCTTCGCCGATAAAGCCTTTGACTTTTGCGAGCCCTTCTTTCTTGCGTTCATTTGCATCGCTTCGTTCGTAGACGCCACGGACGGAAATACCATCTTCGGCAAGAACCTCTTTTAATAATGAAACGATAGTTTCTTTGAACTGTTCCATTCCAAGAGCCAGACATTCCACAACCAGCACATCTTCGTACTTGTCTATGACAAGTCCCGGCAGGAAATCTGCTTCACCGAAAATAACGCGGCAGGAAGAAGTATCGACGGTTGTTTTTCGATAATCCCACGCATTCTGCACACGCATGCGAAGAAAATCCCGGTCAATATCCTGATCTGCATGCCGGGTCATCATGCGGATACGGATTTTGGAATTCTGGTTAATAAAGCCTTTTCCCATCGGATATCCGTCAAAATCATGGACATTTACCACGTCACCATTTTTGAAAGTACCTGTAATCGTGTCGATTTCGTTGTCAAAAATCCATGCACCACCTGCTTTTATTGTGCGGCCTTCACCTTTTTTTAATGTTACAATTGTATGATTTTCCATAATATTTTCCTTATCACTTTTCTTTATAGTGTGTTTTGTAAGTATATGATCTTTCACAAGTTTACCATAGACTTTCCATGATTTCCAGCTATCACCATTGTTTTCCCATTTCATAAATGCTATAATAATGTTAATAAATTAACGAAGTTGCTTCAACTTCACTTCAAACTAAACTAGGAGGTCTTATTACAATGGATTTTTCAGAAGAGTACAGACAGAAACTTACATCTGCTGACGAAGCAGTAAAAGTCATCAAGTCCGGTGACTGGGTAGATTATGGATGGTGTACCAATACCGTTGATGCTTTGGACAAAGCACTGGCAAAACGTACCGATGAATTGAAGGATATCAACCTGCGCGGTGGAATTCTCTTAAAACCACTTGCAGTTTTTGAAAGAGAGGATGCAGGTGAACATTTTACATGGAACTCCTGGCATATGGGTGGATATGAGCGTAAGCTGATCAACCGTGGATGCGCTTACTATGCACCAATCCGTTATTCGGAACTTCCACGTTACTATCGTGAACTGGATTGTCCGGATGATGTTGCAATGTTCCAGGTTGCTCCGATGGACAAGCATGGATATTTTAACTTTGGACCAAGTGCTTCCCATCTCGGCGCAATGTGTGAGACTGCAAAGCATATTATCGTTGAAGTTAATGAGAACATGCCACGTTGCTTAGGCGGAACAGAGAATGGAATCCATATTTCAAAAGTCAATGCAATCGTGGAAGGTGAGAATCCACCAATCGGTGAGCTTGGTGCAGGCGGTCCTGCTACAGAGATCGATCAGAAAGTAGCACGTCTTATCGTTGACCAGATTCCAAACGGTGCCTGCTTACAGCTTGGTATCGGTGGAATGCCAAACGCAGTAGGTTCCTTGATTGCTGAATCTGATCTGAAAGATCTCGGTGTACATACAGAAATGTACGTGGACGCATTTGTTGATATTAAAAAGGCAGGAAAAATCACAGGTGCCCACAAGAACATCGACCGTTTCCGTCAGGTATATGGTTTTGGTGCCGGAACAAAGAAGATGTATGATTACCTGGATGAGAATCCGGAACTGATGAGTGCTCCGGTAAGCTATACAAACGACATCCGCTCGATCGCTGCATTGGACAACTTTATCTCCATCAACAACTGTGTTGACATTGACTTATTTGGTCAGGTAAGTTCTGAGTCCTCCGGAATTAAGCACATCAGTGGTGCAGGCGGACAGTTAGACTTCGTTCTTGGTGCTTATCTTTCAAATGGTGGTAAGAGCTTTATCTGCTGTTCTTCTACATTTACAGATAAGCAGGGCGTAAAGCATTCCAGAATCCGTCCGACACTTGCAGAAGGTTCTATCGTAACAGATACCCGCGCAAATACGCACTATGTTGTTACAGAATATGGTATGGTAAACGTCAAGGGATTATCCAGCTGGCAGAAAGCAGAAGCCCTTATTTCCATTGCGCATCCGGATTTCCGTGATGAACTGATCGCAGAGGCTGAGAAAATGCATATCTGGAGACGTTCCAACAAATAGGACACTCTTTGTTCACAATTTATTCATATTGCATCAAAACCCCAACTTTGTTGGGGTTTTTTTATAAATTTTTCCTCTTGCTTTTATGCTACTTTTTGAGTAATCTATTGCTTGAGTAAAGAGGAGGTAAATATGAAGAAATTTCTAAGTAATATAAAGACAAAGCTTTTTACAAAAGTGGAAAAAGAACATTCCGAAGCATATATGCGCAGAATCGCATTTTTGAATAAATATTCTCTGTTGTTCCACGTACTGATTTCCTGTGCGCTGGTATTTATTGTGGAGGTGATTTCAAGAAGAAATTTCCTTTCTGCGTGCAGTTTCGTTGGAGGACATACGTTTGCATTCTTATATAATGCATTTATTGTATTTGCATCCCTGAGTTTTGTGTATCTATTCCGGAGACGTGCATTTGCAAGAATTATTATCAGTGGGTTCTGGATTATTCTTGGAATCATCAATGGATGTATCCTTTCCAATCGTGTAACACCATTTGGATTTACCGATTTGAAGTGTATTCCGGATTTGCTTGCAATGAATAACACGAATTATTTTACAGCAGAGGAAGCAACCATCGTTGTGATCGGACTTGGATTATTTGCATTATTCTGTGTAGTACTTTTTATCAAAGGACCGCGTTTTCAGGGCAAAATTCACAAAATCGTTGTTCTGGCTTCGATTGTATCCGTTCTTTTCATCGGATTGCCAATTACAACATCCGCTGCCCAGAAGAGCAATGTGGTAGCAAGCTATTTTTCAAATATCGCACAGGGTTATGAAAATTATGGATTTATTTACGGATTTTCTTCCAGTGTTGTAGACCGTGGAATGAAAAAGCCGGATACTTACAACGAGCAGCATATTGATGGAATTGAAGAACAGGTTGCAGCTGACAGGAAAGAAACAACAGTTACCGCAAAGAACGCACCAAACATTATTTGCGTTCTGCTAGAGTCCTTCTGTGATCCGGACGAGATTAATTTCCTGAATTACAACGAGGATCCGATTCCGACATTCCACAAACTTGAAAAGAAATATACAAGCGGATATCTGACCGTTCCTGTAGTTGGTGCCGGTACAGCGAATACAGAGTTTGAAGTACTTACCGGAATGAGCATGAAATATTTTGGAACCGGTGAATATCCTTATAAAACAATTTTGAAGAAGACTGATTGTGAGAGTACTGCATCGGATCTGGCTTCGATCGGA
>URYB01000266.1 GCA_900552085.1 uncultured Lachnobacterium sp. | reverse complement strand
TGACAGCAACCTTGATATCAAGTGGAAATTCTGCAACCATCGTTTCTACCTGATTTGCCAACTGGATCAGGTTAATCTGGGTTCTTCCGCAAGTCGGACAGGAAACCACTTCAATGCCACCCTTGCGTAATCCAAGTGTGCGAAGAATCAGCTTTGCAGATTTGATTTCCTCAATTGGATCACCCGTCAGGGATACCCTTATGGTATCTCCGATTCCCTGACTCAATATCAGGCCAAGACCGATAGAAGACTTGATATTTCCACTGATCAATGTTCCTGCTTCTGTAATTCCCACATGCAGCGGATGATCTGTTTTCGAAGCAATCAGCTCATGCGCCTTCACACACATCATAACGTCGGAAGACTTAATACTGATCACAAGATTATCATATCCCATATCTTCGATCATCTTCACTTTATCCAAAGCGCTCTCCACAATGCCCTCCGCTGTAACACCATGGTATTTTTCTACCAGATTCTTTTCCAGAGATCCACTGTTTACCCCGACACGAATCGGTATATTCCGCCGTCTGGCTTCATCCACTACCGCTTTGACACGCTCCGCACTGCCAATATTTCCCGGATTAATACGAATCTTATCCGCCCCATTTTCCATAGCGGCGATTGCCAGACGATAATCAAAATGAATGTCCGCCACCAGAGGAATCGCAATCTGCTTTTTTATTTCTCCCAGTGCTTTTGCAGCTTCCATGGTTGGTACTGCACAACGGATAATCTCACAGCCTGCTTTGGTCAGTTGCTGAATCTGTGCAACTGTGGCTGCTACATCCTCTGTCTTTGTATTTGTCATCGACTGAATTGCAATCGGATGATTTCCACCAATGATACGATTTCCGATCTTTACTTCTCTTGTTTTATGTCTCTCCATCATAATTATCTCCCAGAAACTTAAATAAACAGTTTTCTTATGTCATTAAACATAACAACAAACATCAATCCAAATAACAGAATAATTCCGATAAAGTGAACAATTCCTTCCTTGTTGGGATCAATTCTTTTTCCCCGTATTGCCTCAATAATCAGAAATACCAGTCTGCCACCATCCAGTGCCGGAAGTGGAAGTAAATTCATAACACCAAGGTTTGCAGATAAAAGAATTGCCCAGTTAAGCATATTTAAAAATGCATAGTAATATCCGGAGTCCGTAACGGATTGTGTATAGGTATCACCTATATTTTTCACAATTCCGACCGGACCACTCATCTCATTTACTGAAATCTGGCGTGTCACGAGCATACGCAGACTCTGAACGGTAGAATATATCCAGTATCGCAACTCATAAAAGCTATTCTTCAGATTGGTCAGTACATTTCCTTTTACTCTCGCCTGTCCGGAATACTGGAAACCATACATATAACGTCCGGTCTCACTGTCTTTCTTCGGCACAAGATCTGCGGTCTTTTTTTCACCATCCCGCAGATAAGTGACTTTCACTTCTTCTCCTGCATGAAATGTAGAATATGCGCTGATTTCCCTTGCAAAGTGAATGGATAATCCGTTCATGCGAACGATTTCATCTCCTGCCTGTAAACCGGCTTCTTCTGCAGCATAGCCTTCCGCTACACCGGTCAATACCGGCTTGTCATAACCGATACAGCTCATCAGGATAAACGCACATACAAATGCCATAATGAAATTGAAAAATGGTCCTGCAAACACAACACTGATTCTCGCCCAGACAGATTTCTTGCCAAAAGCACGTTCATCGGAAGAATCTTCATCTTCGCCTTCCATCATACAGGCTCCACCAAAGGGAAGAAGTTTGATGGAATATTTTGTCTCTCCTTTTTGGATGCCCAAGATTGTTGGTCCAAGGCCAAGGCAAAACTCATTCACCCGGATTCCATTGGCTTTCGCCAACCAGAAATGTCCCAGCTCATGAAAAATAATAATGACACTAAAAATAATAAATGCAATTATAATACTTATTACGCTCAAATTACCACCTGCTACCTATAAATTCATAGGCTTCCTGCTCTGTCGCTAAAATTTCATCCACATTTGGATGATCGATGAATTTACAATGTTCCATAGATGCCTGAATGATATCTGTAATTTCCAAATAAGAAATCTTTCGATTCAAAAACAATGCTACTGCTTTTTCATTTGCTGCATTAAATGCCGTCGGTATATTTCCACCTTTTTTCATAGCTTCCATTGCAAGCCCAAGTCCCCGAAACGTCTCCAGATCCGGCCGTTCAAATGTCAGATTCTGCAATTCAAACAAATCCAGACGTTTTCCAGACAGTGTTCTTCGTTTTGGATAATACAAGGCATATTGGATTGGAAGCCGCATATCCGGAGTTCCAAGCTGAGCGATCACAGCTCCATCCTCATATTCTACTGCAGAATGAATCACACTCTGCGGATGAACGACCACTTCAATCTGATCCAGCGCAACATCAAACAGCCATCTGGCTTCCATAACTTCCAGTCCCTTATTTACCAGTGTGGACGAATCGATCGTAATCTTACGTCCCATCGACCAGTTCGGATGCTTTAATGCGTCTTCCACCTGAATATGCTCCAATTTCTGTCTTGTATGTCCCCGGAAAGGCCCGCCAGATGCCGTAAGCAGAATTTTGTGAATCGCATTGCCCTCATTTCCCTGCAATGACTGAAAAATAGCACTGTGTTCACTGTCCACAGGCAAAATGCGCACATTTTTTTCTTTTGCAAGAGGAATGATCAGATGTCCGGCTGTAACCAGTGTCTCTTTGTTTGCAAGCGCAATATCTTTCCCTGCTTCAATTGCTGCAATTGTCGGGCGAATTCCTAACATTCCAACAATTGCTGTCACAAGAATTTCTGCATCTGGAATCGTTGCTACCGCAAGTAATCCTTCCATGCCCGTGTAGACCGGTATGGATAAATCCCGCGTGCTATTCCGCAAAGCCACCGCATCGGTCTCATTCCATACGGCAACCAGCTTTGGCTGAAACTGACGCATCTGTGTCTCAAGCATCTGAATATTTCTTCCACACGCCAAAGCAACCACTTCGATATCCTTATGTTCTGCAACCACTTCTAATGTCTGTGTTCCGATGGAACCCGTTGAACCTAAAATAGCTATCTTTTTCATATTGTTCCTCTACCTGTTTAAATAAAATGATATGCCAGGAAATAAATAATCGGTGCCGTGATGATCATGCTGTCAAAACGGTCCATAATACCTCCATGGCCCGGAATCAAATGTCCATAATCTTTAATATCAAAAAATCTTTTAATTGCGGATGCTGTCAAATCTCCCACCATAGAAATCAGTCCTGCAACCGCTGCAATCACAGCGAGGATTCCAATCTCTGTTCCTGTCAGATTCATCTGTGACCGGAAAATAAAACAGTATAACGCAGTCAGGAGCGCAGCTCCTGCCACTCCACCAATCGCACCTTCCACTGACTTTTTCGGGCTTAATTTCGGCGACATTTTATGTTTACCAATCAGCATTCCGACACAGTAAGCACAGGTATCGCATCCCCAGGAACACAAAAATACAAGGAATGCAAGATATAATCCTCTCTCGAGCATACGGATCTGATATACATAAGACAACATAATCGCTACATAGAACAATCCGAAAAATACCGCCATGACATCATTTGCATGATATTTTGGATAGGCAAATACAAATACAAACATAAGCAAAATCATAAATGCCATAAACAAAATCATAATATCCGGTATAAAATTCCACTCCAAATTACAATAAAATACATTTGCTGCAATGTATCCAATCCATGCAAGCAAACTTTTTTCAATTTTAAATACACGATAAAGCTCATACATGCCAATGCATGAAATTGCCAATGTTGAAAAGAGAAGTACCTCTTTTCCCGTAATTATGAGCACCAACGCCAAAATAACAAGTACAATACCGCTTAAAAGCCTCGTCTTAAACATACTGCGTATCTTTCCTTTCTTACTCTTCTTTCAAGCCGCCAAATCTACGATCACGACTATTATACGCTTCCACAGCTAATTCCAATTCCTTTTTATGAAAATCCGGCCACGGAACATCTGTGAAATAGAATTCACTATA
>URYB01000265.1 GCA_900552085.1 uncultured Lachnobacterium sp. | reverse complement strand
AAATGAGAAGCTGCGTAATCTGCCAATTGTACGTGGTGTGGTGAATTTTATCGAGTCTTTGTCTTTGGGAATGAAGACACTTATGTATTCTGCTTCTTTTTTTGAAGATGAGGAGGATGCGGCGAAGAAAGAAAATCTTTCTCCAGAAGAAAAAAAGAAGATGGAGGAGAAGGAGAAAAAAGAAGAGAAACTTTTGATGAGCGGAACATTGGCTTTTTCGATTGTTTTTGCATTGCTTCTTTTCTTTGCACTTCCTTATTTTCTATCCGGCTTTTTTCATAAGGTAATTGCTTCGGAGACTTTAATTGCTTTGATTGAGGGCGTGATACGTCTGGCTATTTTTGTTGGCTACATAGCATTGATTTCCCTGACACCGGATATTAAGAGAACCTTTATGTATCATGGTGCGGAACACAAGTGTATTAATTGTATTGAGCACGGAATGGAACTGAATGTTGATAATGTGAGAAAAAGTTCCCGTTTGCACAAACGCTGTGGAACGAGTTTTTTACTTATTGTTATGCTTATTTCGATTGTTTTCTTTATGTTTATCCGGGTGGATTCGAAGATCCTTCAGTTACTGTTGCGTTTACTGCTTATTCCGGTGATTGCGGGTGTGTCATATGAATTTATCAGACTTGCCGGCCGGTATGAGAACTGGTTTTTGAATATTTTCAGTAAACCGGGCATGTGGATGCAGAGGTTGACAACAAAGGAACCCGATGATGAGATGATTGAAGTTGGAATTGCTTCTGTGGAAGCAGTATTTGACTGGAGAAGTTGGCAGAAGGAAGAAGAGAGTGTATGACATACCGTCAGGCGATTATATTAGGTGAAGAAGAATTAAAAAAAGCAGATATCGTTGATGCAAAGAATGATGCATGGCTTCTTATGGCGATGGCATGTAAAATTGACCACACCTATTATTATATGCATATTGATGAGGAAATGACGGATGAGCAGATGAAAGAATTCGAAGTGCTCATCAAAAAGCGTGCGGAACGCGTGCCTCTTCAGTATATTACCGGGGAGCAGGAGTTTATGGGGCTGACCTTTCATGTAAACTCCAACGTGCTGATACCGCGACAGGATACCGAGACACTGGTGGAAGAAGCTTTGAAAGTTATAAAACCGGGGATGCGGGTTCTTGATATGTGTACAGGATCAGGATGTGTGCTGATCAGCATTTTGAAATATGCACATGATGTGGAAGGTTTTGGATATGATATTTCCAAACAGGCAATCAATGTTGCAAAAGAAAATGCCAAGCTGAATGATGTATCCGCTTTGTTCGAACGAAGTGATTTGTTTGAGGATGTGATGGAGAGCGAGATGGATGTGATCGTATCCAATCCTCCATATATTCCGAGTGAAGTCGTTACGACATTGATGCCGGAAGTGGTTGATTTTGAACCGCACGAGGCTTTGGACGGAAAAGAAGATGGTTTGTATTTCTATCGAAAAATTATTGACCGTTGCAAAGAATTTTTAAAACCAAAGGGATATTTGCTTTTTGAAATTGGATATGATCAGGGTGAGGCAGTATCTTCGATGCTGCGCTGTGCAGGATTTGAAGAAGTGCGTGTGATCAAAGATCTTGCCAGAAATGATCGCGTCGTTATGGGGCATCTGTAACGGAAAAATGGTATGCAGCGAATAGAAATGAAGCAAAAGGAAAGGAAGAAATTTATGTTTGATAAATTAGAGGATTTACTTCATCATTATGAGGAACTTATGAATACACTGAGCGAGCCGGATGTGGCAAATGATCCAAACCGGTTCCGTAAATTGATGAAAGAGCAGAGTGATCTGCAGCCAATCGTAGATGCTTACAAGGAATATAAACAGTGTAAACAGAATATTGAAGATTCTCTTGCGATGCTGAGTGAGGAATCCGACGAAGAGATGCGTGAACTTGCCAAGGAAGAACTGAATGAATCCAAAGCGCGTCTTGCGGAACTTGAGGATGAATTAAAGATTCTGCTTCTTCCGAAGGACCCGAACGATGATAAGAACGTTATTGTTGAGATTCGTGCAGGTGCAGGTGGAGAAGAGGCAGCATTGTTTGCAGCTGAAATTTATCGTATGTATGTACATTATGCAGAGAGCAGACGTTGGAAAGTAGAAACACTTGAGGCGGATGAGACCGGTATCGGTGGCATGAAGTCAGTTGACTTTATGGTTACAGGAGCTGGCGCATATTCCGTATTGAAGTATGAATCCGGTGTTCACCGTGTACAACGTGTGCCGGAGACGGAATCACAGGGTAGAATTCAGACATCTACCTGTACGGTAGCGGTTATGCCGGAGGCAGAAGATGTGGATGTGCACATTGATGAAAAAGATATTCGTATTGACGTAATGAGAGCTTCCGGAAACGGTGGACAGTGTGTCAACACGACAGACTCTGCGGTTCGACTTACGCATTATCCGACAGGAATTGTAATTTACAGCCAGACGGAAAAATCACAGATTCAGAATAAGGAAAAGGCTTTTGCACTTTTGAGATCAAAGCTATATGATCTAGAGTTACAGAAAAAGCAGGATGCAGAATCAGCAGCTCGTCTGAGTCAGATTGGTACTGGTGATCGTTCAGAAAAGATCCGTACTTACAATTTCCCACAGGGACGTGTAACAGATCACAGAATTAATCTTACACTGTATAAGCTGGATAAAATCCTCAACGGGGATATTCAGGAAATCATTGATGCATGTATCGCCGCAGATCAGGCGAAAAAACTTGCAAATATGAACGAGAACGAGTAAAACAGTAAATGAACAAAATGAAAAAGGAAGGAAGTTTCTTACATATGGGAAACATTCCTTCTTTTTTTGTTGCTATTTTGGAGGTATATGGAATAGAATTTTGTGCCATATCATATAATAAACAGAATATGGATTGAGTTATGTTATCGATAAATTATGAAAAAATTATATCCAGGTGAACAAGGTGTATTTGTTCAATATTTGCAATTGGCGTTGCAACGAGCAGGGAATTCGATTGTTGTCGATGGAATATTTGGCAAAAATACATGTAGCGCAGTTGAAAAATTCACAGGAAAATCGGGTGGATGTACGGTGAGTGATGAAACGTGGAAATTATTACTTCCATATCTGAAAGGATATACCACACATCTAGTAGAAAAAGGTGACAGTATTTATGGTATTGCAAAAATGTATGGAGCTGCGGAACAGGCTGTTTTGCAAGCAAATCCAAATGTAGAAAGTAACAATTTGAATATTGGAACGTTGCTTATTGTACCGTTTGATTTTGAACTTGTGCCGGATAACGTTTTGTACACATCTTTTCTGGTGGAATGGATTGTGGATGGTTTACAGGCAAGGTACCCCTATTTGAAAACCGGTAGTCTTGGAAGAAGCGTAATGGGTAGTAAAATATTATATTTAAATTTGGGAAACGGAGATACGGAGGTTTGTTATAACGCGTCATTCCATGCAAACGAAAGTATTACAACGCCGGTATTATTAAAATTTGCAGAGCAGCTTATGCAAAACTATGAGAACGAAGAAGAAATACAAAACGTGAATGTACAGCATTTATTTAAAGAATTTAATCTATATTTAATACCTATGGTTAACCCGGATGGAGTGGATATTGTAAACGGAGCTTTGGATCAGGGGGATTTTTACCGAGAGGCAGTTCGCATTGCGGGTGCATATCCGGACATTCCTTTTCCAAATGGGTGGAAGGCAAACATCCGAGGTGTAGATTTGAATCTTCAGTTTCCTGCAGGATGGAATATGGCAAAACAAATAAAATATAATCAAGGTTATACAAAACCGGCACCAAGAGACTATGTTGGAGCCACGCCACTCAGTGAACCGGAGAGCATTGCGATGTATAATTTTACGAGAGCGCATGAGTTCCAGCTGATTCTTGCATATCATACACAGGGAGAAGTTATTTATTGGAGGTATTTGGATTACAATCCTGTCAATTCACATGATATTGGTAAATATTTTTCGGAGGTAAGTGGTTATCGTCTGGAGGAGACACCTTCGGCTTCCGGCTATGCAGGGTATAAGGACTGGTTTATTTTGG
>URYB01000264.1 GCA_900552085.1 uncultured Lachnobacterium sp. | reverse complement strand
GACCATGGATGCCAATATCCAGAAATGTGCCGAACAGGCGGCGCAGAAGGCTTTTATCCAGAAGGAAGCTGATTCGGTAAGTATACTTGTTATGAATCCACAGAATGGCGAGATGCTTGCCATGGTGGACTATCCGGAATTTAATTTAAATGAGCCTTTTACTTTGACGGAGACATACGCAGATAAAGGGGATGACGAACAGGATGCCTTAAATCAGATGTGGAGAAATCATTGTATCAATGACACATATGAGCCGGGATCAACGTAAAAAATCATTACGGCTTCGGCTGCGTTAGAGGAACATGTCGTGTCATTGGAAGACCGGTTTCACTGTCCGGGATATATTGTGGTGGAGGATCGCAGAATCCGTTGCCATAAGACGACCGGGCACGGCGCAGAAAGCTTTGTGGAAGGAATCGAAAATTCCTGTAATCCGGTGTTTATCAATGTCGGATTGCGGATTGGAGCAGATCGTTTTTATGACTATTTTGAACAGTTTGGACTATTACAGAAAACAAATATTGATCTGCCGGGTGAGGCGGCGACCATTATGCATAAGAGGGAGGACATTGGTCTGGTGGAACTTGCAACGGTGTCTTTCGGACAGTCGTTTCAGATTACACCGATTCAGCTTGCAACCACGGTCTCGTCCATTATCAATGGCGGCAACCGTGTGACACCACATTTTGGCATGCAGGTGGAAAAAGCAGACGGCACATGTGTCAAAAAGATGGAATATGAACCACAGACAGGAATCTGCAGTCCGGATACATCCGAAAAAATGCGTTTTCTGCTGGAAAAGGTCGTGTCAGAAGGTGGAGGAAACAAGGCATATATCGAGGGATATTCGATTGGAGGAAAGACAGCAACCTCACAGACACTGCCGCGATCGGCGAACAAATACATTTCGTCCTTTCTCGGATTTGCACCGGCGGATGATCCACAGGTTCTGGTTCTGGTGATCATAAGAAATCCGTCCGGCGTATATTATGGAGGAACGATCGCAGCACCTGTGGCGAAGGAAATATTTGAAAACATCCTGCCTTACCTTGAATTACAATAGAGAATAACGTATACTTAATGCAGTTTGTTTTTTAACGATGACATTAAGATGGAGGTTAAGAATCATGAAGATAGAAGAACAGAAAGTTCTCGTTGTGGGAACCGGAATCAGTGGAATCGCAGCAGCAGAACTTTTACAGAGTAAAAATGTAGATACCGTTTTATTTGACGGAAACAAAGAACTTGATGAACAAACTTTATGAGAAGGCACCAGAATTAAAAGAGATGCCGATCATTCTCGGTGAGCTTACCGAGGAGCAGATGCATGAGTTCGGTGTGGCGGTGTTAAGCCCTGGAGTTCCTACCGATCTGCCAATGGTAGAGCGTTTACGCGCACAGAATGTGGCAATCTGGGGAGAAATTGAACTTGCATATTATTTTGGCAAAGGACGTCTGATTGCCATTACCGGAACAAATGGAAAGACAACGACGACGGCTTTGACAGGGGCGATTATGAAAAATTATTATAAGGATGTCCGCATTGTCGGAAATATCGGTATTCCTTATACTTCTGAAGCTGCGACAATGACTGACGATACGGTTACAGTTGCGGAAATCAGCAGCTTCCAGTTAGAGACCATTCATGATTTCTGTCCGGAAGTCTCTGCTATCTTAAATATTACAGAGGATCATCTGAATCGTCATCATACGATGGAATGCTATATTAAAACAAAAGAAGACATTACCAGAAACCAGACAAAGGATCAGGTATGTGTTTTAAATTATGAAGACGAAGTACTTCGCAGCTTTGGTGAGAGCGCACCGGCAAAGGTTGTATATTTCAGCAGTCACAGAAAATTGGACAATGGATTCTATCTTGAGGGTGAGGACATTTACTATGCAGTTGACGGACAGCGTACACATGTCATTAATGTCAACGAACTGAATCTTCTTGGAAGACATAACTATGAAAATGTTATGGCGGCATGTGCAATGAGTGTGAATTTCGGTGTTCCTATGGACAAAATCGTAGAAGTCCTGAAGACATTCCAGGCAGTAGAGCATCGCATCGAGTATGTGACCGAGAAACGTGGTGTAAAGTTCTATAATGATTCTAAGGGAACGAACCCGGATGCTGCCATTCAGGGAATTCGTGCAATGAACCGTCCGACATTTCTGATCGGTGGTGGATATGATAAACAGTCCGAGTACGATGAGTGGATCGAGGCGTTTGATGGCAAAGTGAAAAAGCTCGTACTGATCGGTCAGACAGCAGAAAAAATTGAAAACTGTGCACATAGACATGGATTTATGGATACTGTGCGAAAAGATACATTTGAGGAAGCAATCCAGTACTGCTATGACAATGCAAAGTCCGGTGATGCCGTATTATTGTCACCGGCGTGTGCGAGCTGGGGAATGTTCCCGAACTATGAGGAACGTGGAAGAATTTTCAAAGAATATGTTCGTAATTTAGAGGAGTAGAGATTCGTGGCAAGACGACGGAAGGATGGAAAGAAAGCAACTGCATATTTTGATTACAACCTGCTGTTTATTCTGATATTTCTGCTGTGCTTTGGACTGGTAATGCTGTATAGTTCCAGTTCTTATACATCGGCAAATCTGTATGACGACAGTGCGCACTACCTCAAGTTACAGTTCCGTAACATACTGGTTGGTGTGATTCCGATGTACTTTTTTGCAAAGGTCGATTATCATTTTTGGAAGAAGTTTGGCTTTTTTGCATATTTTTGCTCGTTTGCTTTGTGTGTACTCGTAATGTTTCCGATTCCGGGATTGACAAGAGCTTCACACGGACAGTCAAGATGGCTGAATCTTGGACCTTTGAGTTTCCAGCCTTCGGAGCTTGCAAAGCTTGCGGTGATTATATTCCTTGCCATGCTGATTGAGCGCATCCCAAAGAAACTTGGAAATTTCTCCAGTATTATAAAGGTTATGGTAATCATGTTTCCGCTTTTTGCGGTCATTGCATACAGCAACTTAAGTACGGCGGTCATTGTATTTGGTATTGCGGTATGTATGCTGTTTGTGGCAAGCCCGAAGTATAAACAGTTCGTTATCGTAGGTGCTGCAGGCGTTTCCTTTGTTGTGGCATTTATTATGCTTGCATCGTACCGAAGCGGCCGTGTGCAGGCGTGGCTGCATCCGGAGACGGCGGGGGACGATGGATATCAGACCTTACAGGGATTGTATGCAATCGGTTCCGGCAAACTGTTTGGAAAAGGACTGGGAGAGAGTCTGCAGAAGATGGGAAATGTGCCGGAGTCCCAAAATGATATGATTTTTACAATTATCTGTGAAGAATTGGGATTGTTTGGTGCCATCTGCGTCATCCTTTTATATGTGCTTTTATTATGGAGAATGATGGTCATAGCAAACAATGCCAAGGATCTGTATGGAGCGCTCCTTGTGACTGGTATTATGTCGCATATTGCGATTCAGGTGATTTTGAACATTGCCGTTGTTACCAATACGATACCAAATACCGGTGTCATTCTGCCGTTTATCAGTTACGGAGGTACTTCGCTTGTGTTCCTGATGGCGGAGATGGGACTGGCGCTGAGCGTTTCGAAAGGAATCCGACTGGAATCCATAGAGTAGGAAAATGATGATATATGATTAGAGAAGAACGAAGAAAAAAGCGGAAAAAGAAAAATATATTATCGATCATACTGGGCGTTCTCATTGTATTTGCACTGGCGGCAGTGATCGTTGTCAGTGTATTTAAGGTCAAGGATGTCGAGGTGGAAGGCAATCAGTTATATGATTCCAAAGTGATTGAGAAGGCTGTGTTAAATGACGATTATTCCTGGAATTCCCTTTACGTATTTGTAAAGTATAAATTCGTGGCAACGAAAAAGATCCCGTTTATCGATACCATGGAGATTTCATTGAAGAATCCGCAGACATTACATATTAAAGTGTATGAAAAGGGTATCATGGGCTATCTGTATATCCCGTCCATCAACGAGAATGCGTATTTTGACAAGGATGGATTCGTAGTGGAGACATCCTGGAAAGTGATTGACGGTACACCACAGATTCTTGGAAT
>URYB01000263.1 GCA_900552085.1 uncultured Lachnobacterium sp. | reverse complement strand
CATATCAATATAAAGAGTTGATTTTTTGTCATCCGTACATTGTTCTAATGCATCGTTAATTTTTTGATAGTCCGTCAATAATTGTTTAAGCTTTTTCGTGTTACTACCTGAATTTTTCAGGAAGCTTTCATACCGTAGAATATGATATGGAAGCAGTATTAACAGTCGTTTTTCGAATATCGAATCCACGGTATAGTTTTGTGCACGTAAGATCGGAACACGGTAGACAATCTGTTGCCCGTCTGCAAATTTTACGATTGCCTCGTGGTAATCAGGAAGACTACGCTTTCGGTGATTTCGAATATATAGCACACATGATTGTGGAAATTCGATTTCAAAAGTTTCATTGTTTTTCTGTGCAAGTTCCAGTGCAATGGAAAAATCGTATTCAAACATTCGAATTACCATTCGACCGTCGAGTGAAGACTGGCACTCGAGATGATAGGCGTGATCTTCAATCTGTAGAATGGAATCAGTGATAATCTTTCCGAACTTCTCGTAATGTTCATTCCGCAACTGTTGAAAGTGGATATCTTCAGAATAATTCGTCTGAAACACTTCATTGATCAGCGGAATGAGAAGGTATGGCATTTTCTGGGCGATGGTTCGGAAAACATCGTCAAAAATAGTGCCATGGACTTCCATGATTGTTTCTGTAGTTACATCTTTGGTTTTCCCCATGTAGTATATGTTACCTTTCTTTAAGTATATATCAAAAAGAGCTGATTTAACAGTCCTTTGTGACCTGAAAATAGTTTAAAAGTAAAGTTATTAAATTTTAAAACTGATTGGTAATGCGGGCGATATGCCCAGGCATATGAAACATTTTGAACATGTAATCGTTGGACTACATAAATAAATGCTATGTGCGCATTATAGCATTTCCAATACATTATGTCGAGATGTTTTTGAGTAGATTTCGTATTTCCTAAAATGAAATTTTAGAAAGAAAAGCCTGTCGATAAATAATTCTTCCTATTGTTGTTAAATTTTGTTATAATAAAGAAAGCTATAGGTAAAGATATAGAAATAGGGGGCAAGCATGAATTACGGAAAAACATCCTTAAAACGTCGTGCGCGTCAGATAGATCATAAGCCGGTAAAGGTACGCAGAAAAATCGGAGTAATATTCGGAAAGGTTCTTTTGATATGCATACTGATACTTGGTGTTGTTGGCGTCAGCACGGTAGTGGGGGCGGTGAAGGGAATCCTTGCATCCGCACCGGATATATCAGCGGTAGATGTTATACCAACCGGATATTCCACGACGGTACTTGCCAGTGACGGAAGTGAGATTGCGACACTGGTGGCCGAAGGTTCGAATCGTCGTTCAGTAACGCTTGATGAAATTCCAAAGGATTTGCAGCATGCAGTTGTTGCGATTGAGGACGAGCGTTTTTACGAGCACAACGGAATTGATTTGAAGGGAATCGCCCGTGCGCTTGTGGCAGATTTGAAATCCATGGATTTTACGCAGGGTGCCAGCACGATCACGCAGCAGCTGGTCAAGAACAATGTGTTATCCGAACAGTGGGAAAGCGAAAATACCGGAGATATCTCTAAAATTGAAAAAATGGAACGACAGGTGCAGCGAAAAATACAGGAAATGTATATCGCTGTGGAATTGGAGAAGAAAGTTGATGATAAGGACTGGATTCTTGAAAACTATCTGAATTCCATCAACCTCGGAAATAATACGTTAGGTGTTCAGGCAGCGGCAGAGCGTTACTTTGGTAAAGATGTATCGGAGCTTACCTTGTCCGAATGCGCAGTCATTGCCGGAATTACAAAGAACCCATCCGGATATAATCCGATTCTTTACCCGGAACAAAATGCAAAGCGCCGCAAGATGGTTTTAGATGCTATGTTAAAGCAGGAATACATTACGCAGAAACAGTATGATGAGGCTATGGCGGATGATGTATATGATCGCATTTCCGAACATAATAGCGGATTTGAAACATCCATGAACAGCTATTTTGTGGATTCGGTGATTGATGATGTGTTCAATGATCTGGTAAATGTAAAAGGCTATTCCGAAAGTGATGCATATAAGGCAATCTATCAGGGGGGACTGACTATCAAGTCCACGCAGAATCTGGATATTCAGAAGATTTGTGATGAGGAGGTTGCAAACGCAAGCAACTATGAAGTAGGAACGAAATACTCCTTTATTCTTTCTTTCCAGGTAAAGAAAGCGGATGGAAGCTTTAAAACTTACACGAACCAGACGATGCTTTCTTATTATAAGGCGAAGAATAAGAATCAGGATTATTCCATCAATTACAGTTCGGAAGAAGCCTGTCGGGATGCAATCGCACAGTATGAAAAGGATGTCCTTGAAAAAGGGGACAAGCTGGTGGATAATTCCGAATATATTTTTATCACGGCACAGCCGCAGGTTGCCATGACGATCATGGATCAGAGTACAGGAGAGGTACAGGCGATTGTCGGTGGACGCGGTGATAAAGCAGGAAACCGAACCTGGAACCGTGCAACGAAGACAACGCGTCAACCTGGATCGACATTTAAGATTATCGCATGTTATGCACCGGCATTGGATGCAGGTGGAATGACACTGGCATCGGTGGAGGATGATGCACCTCTGACCGTAGGTTCCAAGACCTATAACAATTACGATCACACGTACAAGGGATTCACAAATCTTCGTACAGCAATCACACGATCCATGAACATTGTTACTGTAAAAACGTTGCAGGAAATCGGCGTGGATCTTGGATATCAGTATGCCGAAGATTTTGGATTTACTACGTTGGATGAAAATGACAAGAACCTTGGTATTTCCCTGGGAGGACTGACAAAAGGCGTTACCAATCTGGAACTGACGAGCGCTTATGCAGCAATCGCCAATCAGGGAGAATATATCGCGCCAAGCTTTTACACACAGGTGCTCGACCATGACGGAAACGTGATTTTGGATAATACCAAGACAAAGGAATGTCACCGTGTCATAAAAGAAGAGACCGCATGGCTTCTTACGGATGCAATGAAAGATGTTATGACGGCCGGAACCGGAACCCGGGCATATTTTGGAAATGGAATGGCACAGGCCGGAAAGTCTGGTACGACAACCAGCAACCGAGATGCGTTGTTTGCCGGATATACACCATATTATACCTGTGTGGTATGGGGCGGTTATGATGACAATTCCAAGCAGATGGGTGGAGCAGGTACTTCTTATCCAAAGAATTTGTGGCGTTCGGTTATGAAACGTGTGCACGAAAATCTTGAAAGCAAAGATTTTGAAAAGCCGAAAGGAATTACGCAGGCTACGGTATGTTCAAAATCAGGACTCCTTCCAAAAGATGGCGTCTGTGAAAATGATCCGAGAGGTTCTTTGAAATATACCGAATATTTTGCATCGGGTACGACCCCGAAAGAAGAATGCGACCACCATGAAGCAATCTCCATCTGTAAAGTATCTGGAGAGATTGCAGGACCGTATTGTCCGGAAGAAGATGTTCAGACCAAAGTGTTTATCGTAGGGGCAGCGCAGGGATCGGCAGATTACCCGTATTGTGCAAGTGAAGCTTTTATGAATAAGACATGTTCGGTTCACGATGAAAATTACACCCCGGATGAGGAAGACCCGGAGAATCCTTCGGACGAAGATCCGGCAGATGGGGAGATTGATGATCCACAGAGCCCGGATGATGGAGAGGATACTCCGGCGGATGAACCGGAGGAGTTGGATCCATCGCTTACCGCATTTGGTATCTGGAGATGGATACTGGCATTCCACCGATGAAAACTACAAGGAGAACGATAAGATATGGAAACGACAGCCAATGGATACCGCGTTGTCTATGAAGGCGGAGAGGGTGAAATCGTAGAGAAAAAATCACGCTTTATCGCAACCGTGCGACCGATAGAAACAGAAGAGGAAGCGGTAGCTTTTATCAATGAGATGAAAAAGAAATATTGGGATGCAAGACACAATTGTTCGGCATTTGTGATCGGAAGCAGGCAGGAAATTACCCGTTGTTCCGATGACGGCGAACCGGCGCAGACTGCGGGACGTCCGATGCTGGATGTATTGCTTCTGGAGGGCATT
>URYB01000262.1 GCA_900552085.1 uncultured Lachnobacterium sp. | reverse complement strand
ATTCATTCCGTTTTTCTGCGCTTTTTTCTGTCTATTTTTTCGGGAAGGGCTCACCGCCTTCTGTTTCATTCCGTGGTCTGCTTTTTGTTCAGTTTAAACACTTTTTTCAGACTTTCTTAGAGAAAGAATTCTGCTTTACAGAATTCTCCGCCTGCGGAGGGTTGCTCAAAGTTTTTTTCTCATATTTTCTGTGTAATACTAATGCTACTACAGTGAACAGCACCGGTCCTACGATACTCCAAACAGTTGTCGCAACATCTCCCGCCATCGCCGGCTGGATGATGGTAAAGAAGTTCGCAAACCCAACGGTCACTGTTACCAGCACTGTAAAGACAATTGCTACCGTATCATTTTTAAAGATCACAAACGGTTTATGTATATTTTTATTTTTCTTAAATCTGATAAACGCTGCAGAAATAAACATATACGGAAGTGTCATCGCAACGTTTGTCATTGATACAAGAATGTTGAAAAATTGTGTCATCGTATCTCCACCCATGGAGATTAACAGGACAAATACCACAACTACAACCGCCTGAACCTTCAATGCAAATTTCGGCATTCCATCTTCCATTTTACAGAATCTTTCCGGAAGTAATCCTTTCGGGCTTCCTTCAATCAGCTGTTTCAAAGGAGAATAGATTAATGTAAATACTGCCCCCAACAAAGACAGCAGAATCGAAATTCCCATAATTCTTGCAGCCCAGTTGCCCATCTGTACACAGACTCCCTGACTTGCTCCAAATGCAGCTCCAATCTGATAGCCAAGATTGTTCATGATCACATAAGACGCATTTCCCTTGTGCACAGTTGCTGCGGAAAGTGTATCACTCCAGTTTGTAAAGATTCCGACACAAAAAATTCCGATTGAATATCCCACTGCAACAATAATAGCTGCAATTGTAAGACCTTTTCCAAAGTTCTTTTCCGGATTTTCAGTCTCATCTACAAGACCTCCGACTGCCTCTGTTCCACCATATGCAAACAACGCATATACAAGGAACGCCAGCATGGCAAGACTTCCCGCATACTCCGGATTCGGAGAATCCACAAATGATGCCATCGATGTAATCGGCTGTGCCAGTTCACCTTTATTTCCAATCAATACCAAAAGTGCGCCTACAATCAGTATCACATTTAAAAACATACATGCAATTCCGCCGATGGATGCCACTTTCTGGATATTTTTCAATCCTTTGCTTGCAAAAAACGTAACGGCAATGATAAAGATTACACCGAGAATCCCAAGTGTCTGTGTTGATTTCAATCCAAACAATGTCCAATCTGCTGTCGTATCTGTTCCAAAAATCGCATTGGAAAGCGGCACCATGATTCCCGATGCGATATTAACGAGCCAGATTACATAAGATGTATACCACATGAATGTTGCCACGAACGCATATTTTGTTCCGACACAGATTTGCATCCATGAAAAAATACCACCCTTTTCATCTTTAAATGCCGAGCCATACTCTGCAACCATAAACGCAAATGGAACAAAGAAAATTACTGCTGATAGCAGGAAAAACGGAATCGCTCCATATCCCATCAGATAAAATGATCTTGGCATATTGTTAAACCCATACACCGATGTAAAGATCATTAGAATCAATGCTCCCATTGTTAGTTTTTTTGTTTTTGCTGCCATTCTTTCTCCTCCTTTACTCTATGCGTTCGCCAAAAAAGTACGATATCCCTTTACGGCTTCGTAGATATCTGCTTTGCTGCTCACCTCATAAGGTGCATGCATGCAAAGAAGTGCAATTCCGCTGTCAATCACTTCCATTCCGTAATTTGCCATGATGTAAGCAATTGTACCGCCGCCTCCGGCATCCACTTTCCCAAGCTCATCGAACTGATATGCCACATTTGCATCGTCAAAGATCTTTCTTAAAACTGCAATATATTCTGCATTAGCATCATTAGAACCGTTTTTTCCTTTGACTCCGGTAAACTTATTCATCGAAATTCCTCTGCCAAAGAATCCTGAATTTCGTTTTTCATATTGCTCTGCATACAACGGATCATACGCTGCACTTACATCTGAGGAAAGCATTCTGGAACGTGCAAGTGCTCGTCTTACTTTCAATTCAGATTCCCCTTCTGTCAGTGCAATTAACTCAGCAACTGTATTTTCAAAGAAATGTGACTGCATTCCTGTCGCACCTACACTGCCGATTTCTTCCTTGTCCACAAGAAGACACACACCTGTCTTTTTCAGGTTTTCTGCCTCCAGCATCGCAAAAAGGGATGTAAATGCACAGATTCTGTCATCCTGTCCATATCCTAAGATCATACTGCGGTCAAAACCAAGATCTCTTGCTTTCCCGGCTGGCACAATTTCAAGTTCTGCTGACTGAAAATCATCCTCTTCAATCCCATACTCCTGTTTTAGAATAGAAAGAATATTGGCTTTCACCAGCTCTTTTTCCTCTTCTTTTAAATCTTTAAAGTCTCTCAAAGGCATATTTCCAATCAAAAGATCCATATTTTCGCCTTCAATAACCTTTGCCGCAGCCTTTTCCATTTTTTCGCCCGCAAGATGGATCAAGATATCCGTAATCGTAAATACCGGATCTCCTACTTTTTCCCCAACACAGATTGGGACGGTCTTTCCGCTTTTCAGTACTGCCACGCCATGTAGTGCAAGTGGCTGTGCAACCCACTGGTATTTTTTAATTCCACCGTAATAGTGTGTGTCCAGATAGGCAAATCCATCCGCTTCATACAGTGCATTCTGTTTTACATCCAAACGTGGTGAGTCAATATGTGCGCCAATAATATTCATTCCATTGGAAATCGGCTCCTCTCCGATTTGAAATAATGCAACCATTTTATGCATCCAGACCGCATACACTTTATCACCTGTTTTCAGCTGTTTATCCTCGGCAATATAGGCATTCAAATCTTTGTATCCAGCCTCCTCGGCCATCTCAACCGCCAATGCCACACATTCACGCTCTGTCTTTCCTGCATCCAGACATGTTTTATATCGCTCACAGACCGCATTAACCTCCTTAAGTTCCTTCTGATCATATGACTTCCATACACTCTGTTTTCTCATTGCAAACCCTCCAGTTATTTTTACAATTTTTTTACTTTTTTATTTTATTTTCACATAGTTGATAAAGCAAATATTCTATATTTTCTTGACAGGAAATTTTTCTCGTAGTATTATACTGTGAATAAAATATTTACACAAAATACAGAAAATAAAATTCTTTTTTTTTTAAAAAGTTAAGTTTTTATCAAAAAATTGATTTATAAGAAATGAAGGAGCATACACATGACAATCAATGAACGTGTCGGAAATAACATCCGCAAATACAGAATCGCACACCATTATACGTTAAAAGACTTATCTGCACTTTTGCACAAGAGTTGTTCTACTCTTTCCAAATACGAAAAAGGAGTTCTTCCTGTCAGTGTTGAGACACTAGAAGAATTTGGAGAGGTTTTCCATATTCCTGCTTCTCATCTCTTGTCTGCACCGTCTGAGGGGAAATCGGATGTATCTCGCAAAAATCTCCTCAAAAAATATTACATGTACAATTACGATGGCAGAAGAAAACGAATTATGAAAAGCATTATTGAAGAATACGCCACAGATCAGCCGGATACATATTCGATTCAGCTTTTCTATGACGTAGATGATCTGGAACACTTTGGAAAATGCGAGGTAATCTATTCCGGTGAAAGTACAACCTTTGGACCATGGCAAAATTATAGTTTAAAAAATACTGCGAATACATTGGAGGAAATTTGGATGTGTACCGTAAATACCTTTTCACAAACGGATCTGAAAAGTGGTATCTTGTCCGGTATCTCACAGCTTACCATGCGCCCCTGTAGCCGAAAGATTCTGATTACGTCTCAGATACAAAAAGAAAATCATTTCATGGATGACCTACTTCTCTCCAAGGAAGATATCCAGCAGATCAAAAAATATAACTTATTTACACTTGTGGAATAGCTGTTTTTACATATTTTTTATACAATCGCTCTATGATTTCAATGTGTAGTGCCCCCTTTCCCGAATTGATGGACAGAAAAACATTCGTTATAATGGAAAGGAA
>URYB01000261.1 GCA_900552085.1 uncultured Lachnobacterium sp. | reverse complement strand
TATACCATTTCTGGTATAGAGATCCTTTGCTTGTCATCTTAACTTAATGACATTGAGCCTGTGCTGCCCCATTTTATTTTCGAAACGGATATATGTTTTTATCGCCTACAAGCTGTCCCTCATACTACAAGCCATCTCATACTGTGCTTTATGCCGCTCCTCAACCAGAGCCTTCGGATAACGGATCAATCCATGGTTTTCATGTGGATCATTGAAATAGTATCCTTCCTCATCATATCCGACGAGCAGCATGCAATGCTCGTTTGACCGCCACGTAAACAACTCACCACTGTCCAAAAGTTTCCACTGAGGACCGATGATTTCTTTCTTCATATCGATGCATGCCCAGAACACAACCGGCATCTCCCGGTCAATATAGCGCTGGATTAATTCCTGCATCGATGTTCCCGTCTCATCGACCACCCTGTACTTATCCCCAACCGCTTTCTGCAGCGCCTCGCAGATTACCGGCGCGTAGCACCCAAACGAATCCTTGTCATACGGGCTTCCGCAAAAAGCCTTGCGCGGATCCGGTCCGTACAACTGTCCGTCCCGTTCCTGCATCGGCACACACGGAACATAATTCCGGATAAATTCATCCACTGTGATCTCATATCCGAGATACTGCAGAAGCATCGTTGCCGACACGCTCTCACATCCGGTCGGATAGGAAACACTCTGATCAATATATGGTACCTCTATTATCTTTCGCATGTTATTTTCTTCTTCTCCCAAAGCATGCCGCTTCCACTCCTGCCTCACTGCCGCATGCAAATTTTCATCATTTACAGCATTGACACATCATTTGTGAAATCATTTTTGATTCTGTATTTTATCACTATATGATTACGCAGCCACGCTTTTCTTCTCGCGCGCAGCAAACACGCGCTTCATCACGGTCAGCACAACAAGTAAGATCACAAGACTGCTGCCCAGCGCAATCCACCAGCTCTGCGATACCCCTGCGATAATGTAACCGATAAAACATACGACTGCAACCACTGCTGCATACTGCATCTGCGTAGTCACATGATTGATATGATTACTCTGCGCTCCCGCCGATGACATAACAGTTGTATCCGAAATTGGCGAAACATGATCACCACATACCGCACCGGCAAGCACCGCGGAAACAGAAATGATCATCATTTCCAGTTTGTCTGCTCCCGGGAACATGGCAATTGCGATCGGCACAAGAATGGCAAACGTTCCCCAGCTCGTTCCTGTGGAAAAAGCAAGAAAGATTGCTACAACAAACAGGATTGCTGGCAGCAAAATGCTTGCGGACGCACTTGAACCAACGATATTCTGTACAAATGTGCCGATTTCCAGTGCATCACCCATACCCTTTAAGGTCCATGCAAAGATCAGGATTCCAATTGCCGGAATCATCAGCTTAAATCCTTCTACAAAGCTGTCCATAAATCCTTTGAATGTCACAACCTTGCGTGGCAGATACAAAAACAGCATAACAAACACGGTGATCATCGTTGCAAAAATCAGACTCTTTTCCGCATCGCATCCGGCAAAAGCACTGACCACATTGTCTGCGCCACCAAGAAATCCTGTATAGATCATAGCGCCGATTGCCGACACGATCAGCACAACGACAGGAAGAATCAGATCGATAACTTTTCCATTTGGAGACACTTCGCTCTCATCTACCTGTTCAAACTCCTCCGCACCTGTCGTAAACAGATCTCCCTTTGCCGCATTCTGTTCATGCTTTTTCATCAGTCCGAAATCAAAATTTGCAACAATCACAAAAAATACCATTGCAAGTGTAAGCATGGCATACAAATTGTAAGGAATTGTTCGCAGGAACAGCTGGAATCCAGAGATTCCTGCATCTTCCGGCACATAAGAGTTCACTGCTGCCGCCCAACTCGAAATCGGTGCAATGATACACACCGGAGCTGCGGTAGCGTCGATGATATAGGCCAGTTTTGCACGCGAAACTTTGTAACGGTCCGTTACCGGTCGCATCACAGAGCCAACGGTCAGGCAGTTAAAATAATCGTCCACAAAAATCAAAATTCCAAGTCCTGTTGTCGCAAGCATCGCACTCTTTTTCGACTTGATCTTGCTTCCTGCCCACTTACCATAAGCGGCAGATCCACCGGACTTTGACATCAGTACAATAATCATGCCAAGCAGCACATCAAAAATCAAAATATTCAGATTCATGCTGTCTTTCATAATATCAAACAATGCATTAAACGCATTCCACGGATGAAATCCTGTATACAAAAGCGCTCCTGTCGCCACCCCGATAAACAGGGAACTGTATACTTCCTTTGTCACAAGTGCAAGCACTATGGCAAGGAGCGGCGGCACGAGCGACCACCACGTTCCAATAAACATTGATGCATCCATTTTCAAACCCATCCTCTCTTCTTTTGAAATCTAATAATGACTTAATCATACATGCTTTCGAGCCATATGAAAAGCGATTTTCCTATTATTTTTCATTTTCGTGACTATGCCAAAAAGCCATACAGCAAAAAAGCGCGAAAAACATTCCTTACGAACATTCTTCGCGCAATTATTTTTTAAAGCTAAATCCTGCTTATCTTAGACTGGCTTACGTCCACAGCACTGTTTATACTTCTTGCCGCTGCCACATGGACATGGATCATTTGGATAAACTTTTGCATGTTCACGCTTCTTTGGTGCGCTCTGAGCAGTCTCATCTTTGTTGGTTCCTGTAACCTTTGCCACCTGCTCACGCTCTACCTTCTGCTCAACCTGTACATGGAACAGAAGACGGATGGTATCTTCCTGAATTGCAGAAATCATATCATCAAACATATCAAAACCTGCCATCTTGTACTCTACAAGAGGATCTCTCTGGCCATATGCCTGCAGACCGATACCCTGACGCAGCTGATCCATATCATCGATATGATCCATCCACTTGCGGTCGATCACTTTCAGAAGTACAACACGCTCAAGCTCACGGAACTGCTCGATTTCAGGGAACTCTGTCTCTTTTGCTTCATATAAAAGCACAGCCTCTTCTTTCAAATGCTGCTTTAACTGCTTTACATTCTTTACCTCAGAAATGTTGTCCTCCGTAATCGGCTCCAATGGAATGGTCGGAAGCAGCAACTCATTGAGTTCATGCAAATCCCACTCTTCTCTTGGAATTTCTGTAGAAATGCAGGTATCTACTGCCTTCTCTACCTGATCCTGAATCATCTTGAAGATTGCATCGCGCATGCTGTCTCCGTTCAGTACAGACATACGCTCCTTGTAAATAATCTCTCTCTGATCATTGTTAACCTGATCATACTCAAGAAGATTCTTACGGATTCCATAGTTGTTATACTCGATCTTTTCCTGTGCCTTTTCGATTGCTGAAGTAAGCATCTTATGCTGGATCTGCTCACCCTCAGGTACACCAAGCGCATTAAATACAGACATAAGTTTTTCTGATCCGAACAGACGCATCAGATCATCTTCCAGTGAGATGAAGAACTGGGACTCACCTGGATCTCCCTGACGACCGGCACGACCACGTAACTGGTTGTCAATTCGTCTGGACTCATGACGCTCTGTACCGATGATCTTTAATCCACCGGCTTCTTTTGCATCATCGTCAAGCTTAATATCCGTACCACGACCAGCCATGTTGGTAGCGATGGTAACCGCACCATGCTGTCCTGCCTGTGCTACGATCTCAGCTTCCTGCTCATGGAATTTTGCATTTAATACGGTATGAGGAATACCCTCTCTCTTTAACATGCCGCTGATCAGCTCGGATGTCTCGATTGTAATCGTACCAACGAGAACCGGCTGTCCCTTTGCATGTGCAGCCTTTACTTCCTCTACAACTGCTTTGAATTTTTCCTTCTTAGTCTTGTATACAGCATCCTGATGATCGATACGTGCTACCGGACGGTTTGTCGGAATTTCAATAACGTCCATTCCATAAATATCACGGAACTCCTTTTCCTCGGTAAGTGCAGTACCGGTCATACCGGCTTTCTTGCCAAATTTGTTGAAGAAGTTCTGGAATGTAATGGTTGCAAGTGTCTTGCTCTCTCTCTTAACCTTTACATGCTCCTTCGCCTC
>URYB01000260.1 GCA_900552085.1 uncultured Lachnobacterium sp. | reverse complement strand
AAAACAGATCCGCCAGCGTAAATCCATTATTGCTGGTTATAAAATTAACAAATCCATACTTATTTCCCTGCTTGCGCTGCTGATCAATAAACTCCCGCATATTGGCATTAAAATGATTCAGCACACGGCGCGCCGGGTACATATATTCTTCCTTATACACATACAGATTCTTGTATTTGCGCTGAATTGTACAGATATTTGCATCAAATCCGATATAAAAAATCTTTGTCCGACTAAGCATATTATCCTGCACGATCGCTGTCATCGGCAGATTACCTCCGAGCAGGTGAAATCCGTCTATGTGATACTCTCTTACCCAGTAATGCAACGCTTCCAAAACAAGATTATGATCGACATTCTCTGGGAAAAACATCTCCATAATGCATTCCATATGATTATCATGAAGTTTCTTGATCAGGGACTTATATTCCACCGAGGCTTCCTTCGGCTTTGATGCGTAAGATGCCTTCACTGCAAAATAGTTTCCTTCCACATATCCCCAATAATTTACCTTCGGATCTTCCTGTGGCGCAACCGGTGGCAAAATCCGGTCTTCTTCTTTTGCATCCCACTGAATATAGTCCGGCAGCTTAGATACCGGTGGAATCATCATCTCTTCAAACTCATATACCGGCATCAGCTCAACGGTCGTAACCCCAAGCTTTTTTAGATATGGAATTTTATTTCTTAATGCCAGAAAAGTTCCCGGAAACCGTCTGCCATCTGCATCCATGGTAAATCCACGCACATGAAGCTTGTACATGACCATCTCACTCTCCGGTATCTCCGGTGCGGTTTCATTACCCCAGTCAAATGTATCCGTGACAAAAGCCCCACACACCTCATAATCATGTTCTTTGCGCGTCTTATCATTCCAGATATAACGTCCCATAACCGCATGGGCACACGGATCCATCACTTTCTGACCATTAATTTCAAAATAATATTCTTCATCTTCCAAGGAAAGATCTGCAACTGCAATGGAACGCAGTGAACCTACATAATACGCCTGTGGAACTTCAATACGATTGATTGTCCCATTGATCGTATTGGTAAGGACAACATAACATTAGTCCTCTTTTTCACCACAAAAAGTGAAATTTGTCCATTCCTGCTCCTGACATACCCCTAATTTTGCATAATTTCCTTCTTTTATCTTTGTCTTCATTCTATACCGCCATCTATGTTCTTCGCTAACTGTCTTTGTAAATTATACCTTTTTTCCTTTCCTTTGTATATCTTTTTTTCTTTGGATTGAGAATTGACAAGCTTTCGCACTCTCTATATAATAAAAAAAACAGATTAATCAGTCAGAAAGAGGTACGATATGGCAACTTTTGAAAAAGTAACTCCTGTAACAGAAGACGAAGCCGATGATATCCGTGTAACATTAGAGTTGGATGAAGGCGAAGTGGAATGTGAAATTCTCACAATTTTTGAAGCAAACAAGCGTGATTATATTGCTTTAATGCCCCTCGACAAGAAGGGAGAAGGCACTGGTGAGGTATATCTCTATCGTTATGCAGAGGACGAAGAAGGACTTCCGCAGATTGACTTTATCGACAATGATGAAGAATACGAAATTGCAGCAGACCGTTTTGACGAACTGCTCGATGAGGATGAATTCGATTCCATGGAGGATTAAAGCAAAAAGCTTTCGTACATGCTGATTTTGCAGCTGTACGAAAGCTTTTTTATATCTGATTGGTTATTCTTTTGGTAAAGTCTCTGCTCCTGCTTCTTTCAAAAAGCGTGATAATTCCACCTTTTTATTATGAAGCGATTTGACCGAGCACAACGTGAGACTTCTTTTTGCGCGTGTCATTCCAACATAAAACAGACGTCTCTCTTCCTCCATATCCGGCTGTAATACCGCTTTCTTGTAAGGTGTAATCCCCTCATTCACATCAATCAGAAATACTTTTTCAAATTCGAGTCCCTTCGAACTGTGCAGCGTTGCAAGAACCACCGCATCTTCATTCGAATTCCCACGTTTTGCCAATTCTTCAAGTTCCTTCTTATAATTTTCGATATGGGTATACCATTCCTCGAGAGTCCGGTACCCCTTGGCATTGCTCAAGATTTCATCCGCCACATCATACAAATCTTCTTTATTGACATTGCGGTAATCTGCATAATCCGCAATATAGTCATCGTATCCGATTCCTCTCCGGATAAAATTGATTGCCGCATATGGACTTAACGTATTCAGTACACGCGTATCATACCATAATTGTTCGATACGCTCCGCTATCCATGGCTGCTCATCATACATCCGTATCCACTCGTCAAACGCCACATGCGGCTCACACAGACTGTCTCTGCCGATATACCGCTTCGGCTTATTCATGATGCTCAAAAAATCCGCACGTTTGTCGCTTCCCTGCGCGATCCGGATATATGCAAAGAAATCTTTTGCAATCCAGTGTTCATACACATTCGGAATCCGGTCTTTGGTCCGGAATGCCATGTTTCTCGAAAGCATTTGTTCCATCAAAAGCCGCGGCTGCACATTCGTCCGAAACAGGACAGCAATTTGTGACAAAGGAATTCCTTCTGCCCGCGCCTTCTCGATTTCATCAATAAGAAATGTATTTTCCTGCCGTTCATCCTCAAACAGGAAAAACTTTACCGGATCCTGTTCCTTGCGATGTGCAGTGATCGTTTTCTTAAACCGTTCCTCATTGTGTGCAATCAATCGCCGGGATGCCTCTACGACAGCCGGTGTACACCGGTAATTGACATCCAGTGTAACCACCTTTGCCTTCGGATACACTTTCGTAAACTGTAACATAATTTCCGGCTTAGAACCACGGAAACGGTAGATTGACTGGTCATCATCTCCCACGATAAATAAATTGTCCGCAGGCTTTGCCAGCATACGCATAATGTCATACTGTATCTGATTGATGTCCTGAAACTCATCGATTAATATGTACTGATACTTTCTCTGCCAGGCTGACAGAATGTCCGGTCGCTGCCGAAACAGTTCATAAGTATAGGTAAGCATATCATCAAAATCAATCAGGCGATTCTGCTGCAGTCTCCGGACATAAGCAGAATAAATCTTTCGAAAGATTTCCTCTCCACAATGGCTGGAATAAAAATGATCCAGAGGAATTCGCTCATTCTTTACCTTACTGATTTCTCCAAGAATCTCACCAATAAATTCATTTTCATCCTGATACTCCAAATGATGGTAGGAAATAATCTCCCGCATGAACTGATAACGCTGCTCTTCTGTTACAATATTACTGCTCTCAAAATGATATGCATATTTAAGCACCATAAAGAAAACCGCATGAAACGTTCCAAATGTCACGTGGCTTTTGTCTTTGCCCGCCAGACGCAAAAAGCGCTGCTTCATCTCCTGCGCTGCCGCCCGGGTAAATGTAATCACAAGAATATTTGCTGGATTCACATGATGTTCTTCTATTAAATTCAGTGTTCGCTGGGTAATTACCGCAGTCTTCCCAGAACCGGGACCTGCTAAAACAAGCATCGGACCATCCTTGTGAAGGATGGCCTCCTGCTGTGATTTGTTAAAATTCATGAGTACCTCATTATATCTTATGCGGAAAGAAGTTCAATGCCTTTGCGAATACGCGCAAGGGACTCTTCCTTACCGAGTACTTCCATCAGTTCGGTTGCTCCACCCGGTGTCATCTGCTTGCCGGAGACAGCGGTACGGATTGGCCACATTACATAACCATTCTTGCAGCCCTTTTCTTCAACATACTTCAGAAGTGTTGCATATAATGCATCATTGCTGTAATCTTCCTGTGCCTCAAGAATTGGCAGAATCTCCTGTAATACTTCAAGAGAAGTCTCTGCATTGGTCTTCATCTTCTTGTGTGTGTACATCGCAACATCATATTCCGGTAACTCTTCAAAGAAATCAATATGATTCTTAATATCCGGGAAAATTTCAATACGTGTCTGTACCATCTTGGCAATCTTCTTTAAGTCATAATCCTTTGTGATGACTTCCTTGATGTAAGGCAGAGCTTTCTCATAAAACGCGTCAAAGTCCATTTTCTTAATGTACTCGCCATTCATCCATTTTAATTTTGTAAAATCAAATACGGCCGGTG
>URYB01000259.1 GCA_900552085.1 uncultured Lachnobacterium sp. | reverse complement strand
CATGCATGCCTTGGCAGCCTGGATAAATTCAAACATATCCAGGCTGCCAAGGCATGCATGTTTGATTGTCTCTGACAAGCCGCTTACCATCTCTCTATGAGGAAGCGTCTTCCATGCTGCAATATCAATATATACTTTCTGCGGCTGATTAAACAATCCGATAAGGTTGGTTGCCAGTGGCGTATCCACCGCTGTCTTTCCACCTACCGATGCATCCGCTGCCGCAAGCAGTGTTGTCGCATAATTGATGAAAGGAACTCCTCTGCCATATGTTCCTGCAACAAAACCTGCCAGATCAGTTACAACTCCACCACCAATTGCGATGATCGCACAGTCTCTACGGTATCCCTTTTCCAGCATTGCATCTTCGATGCGTTCCTTTGTCTTACGTGTTTTGCTTTTTTCTCCGGCCGGGAATACAAATAAATCTACTTTATAACCGGCGTGAATCAGTTTTTCACAAATCGGTTTTGCATACAGATCCCTCACATTGCTGTCCGTAATGACTGCAAGTTTCTTGACTGAGCCAAGCAGTCCGGTCTCCAAATCATCTACCAGCTGATCTTTGAGATTATATCCGATCTCAATATCATAACTGTCATCTACTACTTTTTTCAATTCTACGTTAAATACGCTCACTTTATCACCTCTGTTCTATTCAATTCCGACCGCCTGCTTTGCAAGACGGTCTGCTTCTTCATTACCTTCTACTCCGGAATGTCCCTTTACCTTGACAAAGGTAAGTTTCAACCGGCTGCGTATGGACTGCACGTAATCGTAATATGCAATCGTTCCCTGCTTATTGCGTTTCCACTGACCGGTCGCCCACATTTCGATTCCCATATAATCATAATATATGGTAAGTTCCGTGAGTCCGAGTTCAAGTGCTAATTTCATGGCAGCCATACTTCCTAAAACTTCTCCTGCGACATTGCGCATAGCAGCCATCTCCCGGTCGGTTCCTGATCCCTGTACCACATGGCGCTGCCCGTTTGTAACCAGAAAACCACCATATCCGTATACAGAAGTGGCGGCATTAAAGGAACCATCCACGAAAGCATAATGCTCCGGCTCCTTTGTTGAAACTGCCTGCTTTGTCTCTTTGCCGGAGTTATTTTCTGTTGCCACCGCATCCCCTACAAACGCAAGAGCCTCTTCTTTTGTCTTAAAACTCTTGTATTTTGCACCGGGATATCCATCTACCATTTTCTTGCAAATATCCCAGGAATAATAAATACCGGGTTTTCTGCCACATCGGACAGCATAAAATTTTCCTGCCATACTTCCTCCGCAAGTCTATTCTTCGTGCAATTTTTCTATAATCTGCTCTTTCAAATCGTACGCACGATCCTTTACTGTTCTGCCCGCTGTGCGCGAAACAAGATTGGCAGACACAAGTTTCGATGCCACATCCATATGTCCAAGCTTATATGCCATACTTGCCACGAGATAATTTACGGTATGTTCATCCATACCGCACATCGGAAAATTCTCTGACGCAATAGCATCTATAAATCCTTCGTATGCCTGTTTATAATACGCATTTTCCTGCTGTCTGCATGTCTGGATTTTTTCTGCTACCCCTGCACTCTGTTCTGCTTCTAACTGTTCGATCTGTCCACGATACAGCCATGAGATTTTCAGACAGATATATGCTTTCTCACTTGCCCGGCTCTTTTTTACAATCGCATTGTAAAAAGCAAGTTTGTACCGGTCAATTGCTTTATCATAGGAATACGGTCTGACCGTTTCCCCTTCATCACTGTTTTCAGCAGGATGGAACTTCTTGCAGACACCTTCCCTGATCAACATTTTCTGACCTCTCGTCAAATCTGTAAAATACCGGTTCAGTGCCGTATATCCACAATGTGGACAAGACACCACATCATATTTGATTGTGTCCACATCCGGATGGCGGGGCCTCAAATCAAAATCCGATTCCAGACGGCGCACACGGCCTGTTTTCACGACTCTGGTGCGAAATACACTGTCACAAACCGGACACTCCATGTTCTTGTCAAACAGGTACTCCGTTTCCTTCTCTGCTGTCATATTCATATTTCCCCCACTTAATTATGCCGGATTTTTCGGCAATTTGAAAGAACTCTTCAGCGAGACAATACGGTTGAATACCGGCTGTCCCGGTTTGGAGTCTTTATAGTCCGCACAGAAGAATCCCTGACGTACAAACTGGAAACTCTCATATGGCTTTGCTTCCATCAGTGCAGGCTCAACAATACTGTCTGTAAGTATTGTAAGAGAATTTGGATTCAGGTTCAGACTTCCATCCTCGTTGTATACACCAAGTTCTTCGTTTACGATGTTCTCATACAGGCGAATGGTTGCTTTCTGTCCATACTCTGCAGAAACCCAGTGAATGGTTCCTTTTACTTTACGTCCATCCGGGCTGTTTCCACCCTTGGATGCCGGATCGTAAGTACAATGGATCACTGTCACATTGCCATTCTCATCCTTTTCATAGCTTTCACATTTCACGAAATATGCGTTCATCAGACGTACTTCATTGCCCGGGAACATACGGAAGTATTTCTTAGGCGGCTCCTCCATGAAGTCTTCTCTTTCGATGTAAAGCTCTCTTGTAAACGGAACAGTTCTCTGTCCAAGCTCCGGGTTCTCAAGGTTGTTATCTACCGGGAGTTGCTCTACCTGTCCTTCCGGATAGTTGTCAATAACAACTTTTACCGGATCAAGCACTGCCATCATACGAGGACGTTTCATCTTTAAATCCTCACGAATACAGTACTCTAACATTGCGTAATCCACGGAACTGTTTGCCTTGGAAATTCCGCATAATTCTACGAAGTTCTGGATTGCTTCCGGTGTGTAACCTCTGCGGCGAAGTGCTGCAATGGAAACGAGACGCGGATCATCCCATCCGTCAACAATATTCTCTTCTACAAGTTTCTTAATATAACGCTTTCCTGTTACAACATTGGTCAGATACAATTTTGCAAACTCGATCTGCTTTGGTGTATCATCCACACTTGTCTTATATCCAAGTTCGGTAACAACCCAGTCATAAAGAGGTCTGTGATCTTCAAACTCAAGCGTACAGATAGAATGGGTGATTCCTTCGATTGCATCCTCGATTGGATGTGCAAAATCATACATTGGATAAATGCACCATTTGTCACCGGTATTGTGGTGTGTCATATGAGCCACACGATACAGGATCGGATCACGCATATTAATATTGGAAGATGACATATCAATGCGCGCACGAAGTACACGGCTTCCGTCCTCACATTTGCCCTCTTTCATCTCTTCAAAAAGCTTCAGGTTCTCCTCTACACTTCTGCTTGCATAAGGATCTTCTTTTCCCGGCTCTTTTAATGTTCCGCGGTATTCACGGATTTCATCTGCGTTCAGATCCGATACATAGGCTTTTCCTTTTTTTATTAATTTAATCGCAGCTTCATACATCTGATCAAAATAATTGGATGCAAAAAAGAGTCTGTCCTCCCAGTCTGCACCTAACCACTTAACATCTGCTTTGATAGATTCTACAAATTCAAGTTTTTCTTTTGTAGGGTTTGTATCATCGAAACGAAGATTAAATTTGCCGCCATATTTCTTTGCAAGTCCATAATTTAGAAGAATGGACTTTGCATGTCCGATGTGAAGATATCCGTTCGGTTCCGGAGGGAATCTTGTTGCAATTGTCTCACAATGTCCCTCTGCCAAGTCTTTCTCTATGATCTGTTCAATAAAATTCTTGGAAACTGTTTCATTTTCCATATTCGTACTCCTCCAACCGTATTCCTATTGTTCTATTGATTATAGGGATATATACTTTTTTTGTCAATAGACGCATACATGCAACATGTATGCGTCATACGCGCCTTGCACATTACCGGTCCTCGCGGAAATAACTCTGTCCCAGATATGCCGGTCCGCGGTTTTCCTGTTTCATCCGTGTACATCCCACAATGAGAATTATAATCGTTACGATATACGGAAGCATCTGTGCAAGTTCCGTATTGATCTTCATTCCGATCAGGGTCGGCACATAATTATATGCCCAGTAACACAATCCAAACAGATAGGATCCCCAGATTGCTCTTATTGTATTCC
>URYB01000258.1 GCA_900552085.1 uncultured Lachnobacterium sp. | reverse complement strand
TGTCCACTGGCTCCATCCACCATAAATCCAACACAGTCAATCAGCCGGACCCTGATCTCGCTCTGATCCGCCAGGGTAATATCCGCTGCTTCCTGCGGAATAAATTTTGGTTCCGTTGTCATAATCGTTTTTCCCGCAGCAGACTGTGGTAGTTCATCTTCTGCACGCTTTTTTGCATTTTCATCTGTGATGTAAGGAAGCACGAACAGATCCATGAACCGTTTGATAAACGTTGATTTTCCGGTACGCACAGGACCAACGACACCAATGTATATCTCTCCTTTGGTTCTTCCCTGGATATCTTTATATAAATCAAAGTCTTTATTTTCTCTGCTTTCCATAAAAAAGTCCCCCTTCTCATATATATTTATGTATATGGAAGAGGGATTTCATTTATGTTTTATTTTTTATTTTCCTTCTGCAGATTCTGCTTTTTCTTCGGTTTCTTTTGCGGCCTTTGCAGCTGCTTTTTCTTCAAGAATTTTTTCGTTGACACGGCCGTACATTTCCATGTACTTGTAGAGTCTCTTTGCCAGACTGTTTGTGATCTGATCCGCAGTCGCACGCCACTTCCAGTTTTCTCCAAGTGTGGATGGCGTATTGATACGTGCCTCTGATCCAAGTCCGATCAGATCCTGCATCGGAACGATTGCCATATCTGCTACGGATGACCATGCACCACGCATCAGTCCCCAGTTATATCCTTCCTCTTTTGTGAGGTTTAAGTACTCTTTTGCAAATTTCACAGAAGCCTTCGGTGCCGTCTTCATCCAGCCCATTGCGGTATCATTGTCATGGGTTCCTGTGTAAACAACACAATGCTGTGTATAGGTATGTGGAAGATAATCACTTCCCTCACGGCTGTCAAATGCAAACTGAATCACTTTCATTCCCGGAAATCCGGAATCCTTCAACAATTTAATAACCGATGGTGTCAGGAATCCAAGATCTTCTACAATAATCGGAAGCTTTCCAAGTTTCTTCTCCAGAGAATGGAACAGATCCATTCCCGGACCTTCTTTCCATTTACCGTTCTTTGCTGTCTTATCCTTTGCCGGAATTGCATAGTAAGAATCAAATCCGCGGAAATGATCGATTCGGATAATATCATACAGCTGTGCCATCGCCTGAATACGCTTGGTCCACCATGCATAATCATCTTTTTTCATAACATCCCAGCGGAACAATGGATTGCCCCAAAGCTGTCCATCTGCAGAAAATGCATCTGGAGGACATCCTGCAACTTCAATCGGATTTAAGTCCTCATCCAGATAAAACTGTTTCGGATTTGCCCAGACATCCGCGCTGTCACTTGCAACATAAATCGGAACGTCACCAATAATTTCAATTCCATTCTCGTTTGCATATGCTTTCAGCTGTCTCCACTGTTTAAAGAACAGATACTGCAGCATTTTGTAAAATTCAATATCCTCAGCATAGTCAACGCGGGCTTTTTCCAAAGCTTCCGGCTTACGGGTACGCAGATCTTTGTCCCACTCTGCCCATGCATTTCCATTGTTGGCATCTTTCAATGCCATAAATAATGTATACTCATCCAGCCACTCTTTTTCTTTTTCACAGAAAGCGGCAAAATCTTCCGGAAGATTTTTCTGAAAACGTACAAAAGCCTTCTTCAAAAGTGCATAACGGGATTCATACATAATTCCGTAATCCACATATTTTTCATTTCCGCCCCACGCGAACGATTCGCATTCCTTGCGGATCAAAAGTTTATCTTTACATAAGTATTCCAAATCAATAAAATATGGATTCCCTGCAAAACTGGAAAATGACTGATACGGAGAATCTCCATAACTTGTCGGACAGATTGGAAGGATCTGCCAGTATTTTTGTCCTCCTTTTACCAGAAAATCAACAAATTTTCTTGCAGCCTTTCCCATTGTTCCAATGCCATATGGTGCTGGCAGTGAAGAAATTGGCATAAGTACGCCACTTGTTCTCATAATTTTTTCTCCTATCAATTGAGCATCAGTCCATTTTCATTTTGCCTTTTGCAAAGAACTGACGCAATATACATTTGCTCCTATTTATTAGATAATAACACCTTTTTGTCCTCTTGTAAAAAACATTTTTGAATGCTAGTATGAATAAAAGAACATATGAGGTGATAAGTTATGAATGAAATGATCAAACATAAAATAAAACACAATATCCACCGCGCGGTTGTATCCGTTAAATGGATAATTTTTGCGGTCATTGTAGGTGTTATCGTCGGCCTGTGTGGCACAGCCTTTTACTTTGGGCTGTCCCTTGTGACCGTGCTTCGTGCCCAGTATCACTGGCTTTTGTTTTTACTGCCTGTCGGCGGTCTTGCAATTGTTGCCATGTACCGGCTGCTGCACAACGAAAAAGATGCCGGAACCAACCTGGTTATCTCTGCCATCCATTCCGATGACGAACTGCCGCTTCGCATGGCACCGCTCATTTTTATATCCACACTCATCACACACCTTTTCGGCGGTTCTGCGGGGCGTGAAGGGGCCGCATTGCAGATGGGTGGAAGTATTGGTAATGCCCTCGGCAAGTTGTTCCGCTTCGATGAAAAAGACAAACATGTCATGATTATGTGTGGCATGAGTGCTGCTTTCTCTGCGCTGTTCGGAACGCCGATGGCCGCCGCAATCCTTCCAATGGAAATTGTCAGTGTCGGTGTCATGTACTATATTGCACTGGTTCCATGTGTCATCAGTTCTCTGGTCGCACACGGTATTGCATATTCCTTTGGAATCACAAACAGTCTTTTTCAGATTCATGGAATTCCGGATTTCACGATCGCTGCAAGTATTAAGATATCGGTTCTTGCAATTTTGTGTGCATTGATCAGCATTCTGTTCTGCGTCATGCTCCACAAAAGCGAAGATTTATATAAGCACTTTTTTAAAAATCCTTATGTAAGAGTCTTCGTCGGCGGATGTATCATTATCGTACTGACGCTTCTCGTTGGTGATCAAAGCTACAACGGCACCGGAATCAATATCATCGAACATTGCATCAACGGTACGGTTCGCCCGGAAGCATTTCTTTTAAAAATGATTTTTACCGCGCTTACCTTAGGTGCCGGCTATAAAGGTGGCGAAATCGTTCCATCCTTCTTTACCGGAGCTGCTTTCGGATGTCTGTTCGGTAATCTGCTCGGCTTTTCTCCGACATTATGTACCGCGGTGGGTATGACTTCCGTATTCTGTGGTGTGACAAACTGCCCGATTACTTCTCTTTTGATCAGTTTTGAACTGTTCGGTTACGACGGAATGCCATATTTTCTTCTGGCCACTGCATTAAGCTACATGCTTTCCGGTTACTTCGGACTCTACCGCAGCCAGAAAATTGTTTATTCCAAATACAAAACCAATTACATCAACAAGACAACTCACTAATTTGTACTACATACCATGCAGCTTAGCGGTCTGACCGCGGCTGTATGGCTGACATTTCCAATACATATATTGCCGGCATGTTCGGCATCCACGTACACTTTCCACTTTTCCGTCTCCGGAAGTTTAATTTTCACGGCTTTTGGATTTGCATTATAAACCACAAAAAGGGTTTCTTTTTCTGTCCTGACTGTAAAAGCAACAACATTTGCCGGAAGATTTTCCACAAAACGGATATCTTCCCGGATTTGTTTTGCTGTCGAAAGCCGCAGTCCCTCGTGTGCTTTTCGAAAAGCGATCAGTCCCTTGTAATATTCCTGCAAGGCTTCCTGCTCTTTTGTCCAGTCATATCGGATTCCATTGGTTTCCAGCGTCAGGTTATAGCTGTTCTCTGACACTTTATCCGTACCCGGAATCGGCTTGGTTCTGGCAAATTCTTCGCCGCTCAGAAAAAACGGCACGCCCTGGGATGTAAACACAATTGCCGCCGCCAGCCGGTTCATTGCATAGCGCTCCTCTACGCTGCAATCCGGTCGCGACACCGCAAGTTTATCCCATAAAGTCAGATTATCGTGGCACGATACATAACTGATGGTGTCCTCCGGTTTGGCTGCCCATGAACCACCCTGCGTATAACTGTAAGATGCGTAATCCACCTGTGGATGCCATACAGCTCCTGCAACACTGTAGCGTATCGCATTCTCAAGGTTCTGCCCGCCGTTGACAAAACCACAGGCCTCCTCATAAAACACATGTCC
>URYB01000257.1 GCA_900552085.1 uncultured Lachnobacterium sp. | reverse complement strand
TGCGGAATCGGGGCATGTCTTGCCTGCGTATGTAACTCTACAGACAAAGATGCACATTCAAATGTGAAAAACAAACGTATCTGCAAAGAGGGACCTGTGTTTAATGCAAAGGAGGTAGAACTGTAATGAATATGTCAGTGAATATAGCCGGAGTTGAATGGAAGAATCCAGTGACGGTTGCTTCCGGAACATTTGGTTCAGGTGCAGAATACAGTGAGTTTGCAGATTTAAATAAGCTTGGTGCAGTCACAACAAAAGGTGTGGCAAATGTGCCATGGGCAGGAAATCCGACACCGCGTGTCGCAGAGGTATACGGTGGAATGCTCAACGCAGTCGGACTACAGAATCCGGGAATCGAATTGTTCTGCAAACGGGATATTCCGTTTTTGAAACAGTATGACACAAAGATTATTGTCAATGTATGTGGACATTCTACCGAAGAATATGTCGCTGTTGTGGAAAGACTTGCCGATGAGACTGTCGATTTACTGGAAATCAATATTTCCTGTCCAAACGTAAAAGAGGGCGGTATCGCTTTCGGCCAGGATCCGAAGGCTGTAGAGGCAATCACAAAAGAAATGAAACGTCATGCAAAGCAGCCGGTCATCATGAAGCTGAGCCCGAATGTGACCGATATTACAGAGATGGCGCGGGCAGCAGAAGCAGGTGGTGCCGACGCGTTATCACTGATCAATACCATTACCGGAATGAAGATCGATGTCAATCGTCGCAAATTTGTATTGGCAAATCAGACAGGTGGCATGTCAGGTCCGGCCATTCATCCGGTTGCCGTACGTATGGTGTACCAGACTGCACAGGCAGTCAATGTTCCAATTATTGGAATGGGCGGCATCATGAATGCGGAGGATGCAATTGAAATGATCCTTGCAGGAGCCACAGCAGTATCGGTTGGTACTGCAAATTTCACAGATCCGACTGTGACAGAGAAGATTGTAGCCGGTATCGAGGAATATATGAAGAAATATCACGTCAATGATATTAAGGAACTGATTGGTGCAGTTTCTTAAAAAGAAAGTATTAAAGGAACCGGTGAGATGAAAAAGGTATGGGAATTTTTTGAAAATCTCGATGAATATGTGTATGTTACGGAAGTGCAATCCAATGAGCTGATCTATATGAACCGTAAGACTTTGGAAACTTATGGATACGATTCGGTGGAACAGATCAAAGGAAAGAAATGCTATCAGGTACTACAGAATTCATCCATGCCATGCAGAATGTGCAATAACAAAATACTGCAACCGGAGCATTTTCAGGAATGGCGTTATTATAATCCCATTCTGAAAAAATATCTGTTGCTTAAAGATACGCTGATACATGATGAGGAAACCGGAAAAGATTATCGTATCGAAATCGCTATGGATGTGGGAGAGGAAGTACGGCAGGGAAATGTGAACGAGAATTTTCAGAATATGGAAACGCTCATCAATGAAGGCCTTCGTATCGCATTGCTTGCGCCGACACCGGATCAGTCCATTGAAATTATGTTGGAATATCTGGGAAAAACGTTACATGGTGATCGCACCTATATCTTTGAACAGGATGAAAGAGGATATGACAGCAATACCTATGAGTGGGTGGCTGATGGAGTTGTTCCGGAGAAAGAAGAACTTCAGAATCTTCCACCGGAAGTGTGCGCACACTGGTACAAGAATTTTCAGGATAACCGGTGTGTGGTCATTCATCAACTGGAGGATATCAGGGAAAAAGACCCGATTCTTTATGAAGTATTGGAGAAACAAAGCATTCATTCGCTGGTGGTGGTTCCGTTATATGACAATGGCAAAGTAATCGCGTTTTTTGGTCTGGATAATATTGCAGAAAATATTTCGTTTGAATATACGCAGAGTATGTTACAGATGACAGGATATTTTTTCGTATCGTCTATGAAACGAAGGAATCTTGTGCGCAAATTACAGGAGATCAGTTTCCATGACCAGTTGACGAAACTTGGAAATCGTTTTGCATTGGAAGACTACGCGGCACAAGTAGACAGACGCAGGAGCATAGGCGTTGTATTCTGTGATACTACAGGATTGAAACGTGTGAATGACAGTCAGGGACATATTGCTGGCGATAAATTTATTATGGATGCCAGTGAATGTCTGGAAAATGCATTTGAGGATCAGAACAACGGGCTTTTCCGGATTGGTGGCGACGAACTTCTTGTCCTGTGCCCGGGAATTACAGAGGAACTGCTCAAGAAGAAGATAGAGGAGCTTCGGCATTATATCGCAGAGGCAAATGTGACGATGGCCATCGGCTATATCTGGAAAACGGACGCGTCAGCCAGCCTTGATGAATTGATGACAGAAGCTGAGATGTGGATGTACAAAGATAAGGAAGCTTATTATAAACGAACAGGAATTGACCGACGGGTTCGCTGATCGAGTATCAGGAGGGACAGAGAATGTTTGATCGTCAGTCGCTGCATATTGCGCTGCTTGTATGGGGATGTATTTTTTCCCTGCTGGCAGCGTTGTGTATGTTTATGGGACGAAACTTTGAAAAAGAAAAGAAACGATGGATGATACTGATGCAGTTATCGTGTGCAGTATTACTGCTCAATGATGCTTTGGCCTGGGGATTTCGTGGTGGACAGGGAACAGTGGCATACTATATGGTGCGCATCAGTAACTTCGTTGTGTTTTTATACAGTGATGTTTTGTTTTATTTGTTTCACAGATATATGTGTGAGTGTTTGTTTGGAAAACAGAAGAAAGGCGGAAAGCGTGATGTGCGTATCATTGCGGGCAGTCTGATTGCCATCGTGGGAATGGTGCTTGTAGTGATATCACAATTTACCGGATTGTACTATCGTTTTGATGCACACAACTTTTATCACAGAAATCCGACCTATTATATTTCGTTTCTTATTCCGATGGCAGGAATGCTCATCGATCTGACGCTTTTGATTCAATATCGGAAGAATATCAGTCAGCAGATGTTTGTATCGATGGTTTCGTATATTGCATTACCTTTTGCCGGGGTAATTGTCCAGACTTTTTATTATGGAGTTTCGCTGATAAACATCGCCATCAGTATTTCGATGATCCTGATGTTTATTGTCGCTATGGTTGAGCAGAATCAGATACTTGCCATGCGGGAAAAAGAGGCTGCGGATTTGCGGATATCGTTGATGTTGTCCCAGATAGCTCCTCATTTTATTTATAACACACTTACAACGATACAGGGATTATGTGATAAAGACCCGGCGCTTGCAAAGGAAACGACCGGACAGTTTGCAAAATATCTTCGTGGCAATCTGGACTCTCTCAGTCAAAACGAGAATATTCCGTTTTCGAGAGAACTGGAACATGTAAAATGTTATTTATCCATTGAAAAAAAGCGCTTTGGAGATCGGGTAAATGTCGTCTATGACATCGAAGAAGACGGATTTATGATTCCGGCGCTCACCTTACAGCCAATTGTAGAGAATGCGGTAAAGTATGGCCTGTGCAAAAAGGACGGAGGCGGAACGGTCTGGATTCATGCATATGAGACAGATGGGATAAATCAAATTGTTGTAGAGGATGATGGTGCAGGATTTGATGCAAAAAGTTTGCTGGATGACGGGAAAAAGCACATAGGACTGCACAATGTAAAGTCCCGATTGAAAGATATGTGTAAGGGAACCATTGATGTTACAAGTGAAATTGGAAAAGGAACGAAAGTTACCATCGGTATCCCACGTTCATGGGAGAATGGAGGAGAATAACAGATGAGAATACTGGCAGCAGATGATGAAGCGATTGCATTAGAACAGCTGGTAGACGCAATTCAGAAAGTAAAACCGGATGCAGATCTGAAATCATTTCAGAATCCAAAGGAATTGTTAAGTTATGCAAAGAACAATTCCTGCGATGTGGCATTTTTGGATATCGAAATGGGCTCCGTCACTGGCATCAATGTCGCAAAGCAACTGAAGATGTTGTATCCGAAAGTCAATATCATATTTGTTACCGGATATAATGAATATATGGCTGAGGCTTTTAAACTGCGTGTCAGTGGATATGTGGGAAAGCCGGTCACAGAAGAAGAAATTCATGAAGAACTCGAGGGACTTCGCATTCCGGTACTTCCACCAAAAGAAAATGTACTCGCGGCAAAATGCTTCCGACCATTTGATGTGTTCGTG
>URYB01000256.1 GCA_900552085.1 uncultured Lachnobacterium sp. | reverse complement strand
GGATGTTCATGTATCCGGACATGCATGCAGCGAGGACATCAAACTGATCTATTCGCTGGTTAATCCAATGTATTCCATTCCGGTACACGGAGAATACAAACATCTGATCGCACAGGCGAAGATCGCGGAGGAACTTGGATATGACAGTGATCATATTAAGATTCTTTCTTCCGGTGATGTGCTTGAAATCGACGAGAATGGAGCAGATGTTACCGGACATGTACAGGTCGGAAATGTCATGGTAGATGGTCTTGGTGTAGGTGATGTTGGAAACATTGTGCTGCGTGACCGCCAGCGTCTTGCAGAAGATGGAATTATCATTGTTGTTATGACATTGGAGAGCGGTTCGGGTCAGGTACTTGCAGGACCGGATATCGTATCCCGCGGATTTGTATATGTGCGTAATTCCGAGAGCCTTATGGATGAGGCAAAGACGGTACTTGACCGTACAATGGAATATTGTATGGATCATAATATTACCGATTGGGGTAAGATTAAAAACGAGGTCAAAGACGCACTGGGAGATTTTGTCTGGAAAGAGACAAAGAGACGTCCGATGATTATGCCAATCATTATGGAAGTATAGGAGTAACCTATGGACATTAATAAGGCTTTATTTAAATTCATAAAAATAGGTTTTACAATTATGATCATCCTGTTTGTTCTGCTCGCAACTGTTTATCTGAGCAGGACAGGCTATGATTATGGGTATCGCCTTTTTACAGAGACTGCAGTGGATGAGGCGCCGGGAACGGATATCCTTGTACAGATCAAGCAGGGAACATCAAACTGGCAGGTTAGCAAGCTGCTGGAGGAGAAAGGCCTCGTAAGAGATGGAAAACTTTTTTACCTACAGCTTAAGACTTCTGCGTACAACAAGAGTATAAAGCCGGGTGTCTATACCTTGAATACTTCTATGACACCGAAAGAGATGATGATCGTTATGTCAGGACAGGAAACACAGACCAATGAAACGGAAGAGGCAACTGCCTCATAAGAATCAGATGGTTACCACCTGACAAAGCTGACGATGATACCATTGAGGATATTGATATGATAGTAGAGAAACGTCTGGTGACATATATTAATTCTCTGGATACAGGGAATACAAAAGTACTGGATGAGATCGAACGAGAAGCTCTGGATTCCTATGTGCCGATTATTCGCAAGGAGATGCAGAGCTTTTTGAAACTGCTGCTGGCAATGAACCGGCCGAAACGAATTCTTGAGGTCGGGACAGCGGTTGGATTTTCGTCGATTCTGATGGCAGAATATGCACCGAAAGATTGCAAGATTATTACGATAGAAAATTATGAAAAACGAATTCCAATTGCCCGCGCAAATTTTGTCCGGGCAGGAAAAGAAAAGCAGATCACATTGTTAGAGGGAGATGCGGCGGACGTGTTAAAGACGTTAGAGGAGCCGTTTGATCTGATTTTTATGGATGCCGCTAAGGGGCAGTACATTCATTTTATGCCGGATATTTTGCGCCTTCTTAAGACAGGCGGTACACTGGTGTCTGACAATGTGTTGCAGGATGGCGATATTATTGAATCCCATTATGCGGTGACCCGACGCAACCGTACGATTTATAAACGGATGCGGGAATATTTGTACGAACTGACGCACAGAGAAGATCTGGTGACAGCAGTCCTTCCGGTAGGAGACGGAATTACAGTAAGTACAAAAGTAGAGGGAAACAATTCGGTGGAAGAAGAGAGGCAGGATAAGGATGAGAGAGATTGAGTTACTGGTTCCGGCAAGTAGTCTGGAAGTATTAAAAATTGCAGTAATTTATGGTGCGGATGCGGTATATATTGGTGGAGAGGCTTTTGGACTTCGTGCGAAAGCAAAGAATTTTTCCATGGAAGATATGGCAGAAGGGATTGCTTTTGCACATGCGCATAATGTAAAAGTCTATGTTACTGCAAATATTCTTGCACACAATTATGATTTGGATGGGGTGCGGGAGTATTTTAAGGAATTAAGAGATATGAAACCGGACCGCCCGGATGCACTTATTATTTCGGATCCGGGAGTATTTACAATTGCCAAAGAAGTCTGTCCGGAAATTGAGCGTCATGTCAGCACACAGGCAAACAATACCAACTATGGAACTTATTTATTCTGGAAAGAACAGGGAGCGAGCCGCGTGGTGACAGCCCGAGAACTGTCGTTGAAAGAAATCAGGGAAATCCGAGAGCATATTCCGGATGATCTTGAGATTGAAACATTTATTCATGGTGCCATGTGTATTTCCTATTCGGGCAGATGTCTGTTGTCCAATTATTTTACAGGAAGAGATGCAAACAAGGGTGCCTGCACACATCCGTGCCGCTGGAAGTATGCGGTGGTTGAAGAAAAGCGCCCGGGAGAATACCTTCCGGTATATGAAAACGAGCGTGGAACCTATATCTTTAACTCAAAGGATCTGTGCATGATCGAACACATTCCGGATCTGATCGATGCGGGAATTGACAGTTATAAAATCGAGGGCCGTATGAAGACCGCCTTGTATGTGGCAACAGTTGCGAGAACTTATCGCAAGGCGATTGATGATTATCTGGAGTCACCGGAAAAATACAAGGCGAACATGCCATGGTATTTAGAGCAGATCAAAAGCTGCACATATCGTCAGTTTACAACGGGATTTTTCTATGGTAAACCAACAGAGGAGACACAGATTTATGACAATAACACTTATGAGAAGGGATATACGTATCTTGGAATCGTAGGTGAGAAAAACGCGGCTGGTATGTATCAGCTGGAACAGCGCAATAAGTTTTCGGTAGGGGAAACGATTGAGGTAATGAAGCCGAACGGAGAAAATCTCGAGGTTGTTGTACAGCGTATGACAGATGAGAAGGGGGAGGAGATCACATCCTGTCCGCATCCACAGCAGATTTTCTATGTGGATCTTGGCGTAGAACTGGATATGTATGATATCCTTCGCAGACGTGAGGATGAAGCAATCGCATTGGATTAAGAAACAGATAATCTGACAGATGGAAATGAGGAGGATTTTTATGAGGCAGAATTTGAAAAAACTGATCGCATTTGTATGTGCGGTTACAATGATGATTACGCTGGTTCCGGCAAATGCCGAGGCAGCGACAAAGAAGGTGGCTTTTGTCAAGAGTTATACTGCTTTGTATGAAAATGATACAAATAAGGGCGTGTATACATACACGGTCAAAAATCTGATCAAAGGACAGAAGGTAAAGTGGTCTATTTCCGGAACCGGTAAGAGTTATGCAAAGTTGTCAAAGACGACAACAAATGTATCAGGAACGACTTCTTCCAACAAGCTGACAATTCGTACTAAGAAGAAGATTGCAGCAAAGAATAAGACTGTGATTGTGACCGCTAAAATCTACAACAAGAACGGAAAGTTACAGAATACATTAGTGGCAAAGACAGCAAAGATCAAAGTACTTCCTAAAAAAATTCAGATTGCAGGAGAGACTGCTTCCCAGACAGAATATTTGATTGGTAAAACCTATCAGTTCCAGTTTAAAATTACTCCGGCCAATGCTACAAGCACAAATGTGTGGTCAGCCACAGATGAGACTGGGGCAAAGATACCACAGATGACGAGCAGTGGTGCATTTACTCCGGCAAAAGAAGGTACCTATACGATTTGCGTACAGGCAAAGAAGGGAAGCAAGGTAGTAAAAACGGCGAAGAAGACGATTAAGGTCGGAATGACCATGATCGACGCAAAACAGACAGCGGTAAAGAAAGTCGTAGCGGAATATTCAAGTTCTGCAAAGAATCTTGTTACGAAAGACAGTTTTCAGGTGACAAATGCTGCGGGTGCGAGAAGTGAAGTGAAATCCATCGAATTTTCTGCGGATGGAAAAGAAGTTACTTTAAATTTATATGCAAATCTGAAAGATGAACAGGAATATACGGTGACAGATGGCAAGATGTCTTACAATTTTACTGCGCATATCGGACAGCCGGTAAGCGTGAAAATTCTGACGACAGAGGTGACAGCTGAGCGTGAGACACCGGTTGTTTATGCGCTGTATGATTCTTATGGTATCGACGTATTGGATGCATATCCGGGAACGGTGGAGTATGACTGCAAGATTACCAATGGATATCTTACTGATCAGAATAAAATCTTTATGAAGACAATCGGAGATACCGGTATCAT
>URYB01000255.1 GCA_900552085.1 uncultured Lachnobacterium sp. | reverse complement strand
CATTTCTTCGGAATCATGGGAGTGTTATATGCCAGCCCGGTAGCCGATTTACTCTCCTTTATCGTCGGACTCGGAATGGTGATCCAGGAGTTCCGCTACATCAACCGGCTGGAACTTGAGGCATCTGCATCCTAACGCAGAATTATGGTGTAAAATTACCATTTGCAACTACCAATGAAAATCACATATTTTTTAACAAAAAAAGCGGAACCGGTGCTTAAACCTGCACGATTCCGCTTTTTATATTATCTTATTCTATCTTCTTTTCCATATTTTCGATGATCTGTTTATTATTTCTCTTCTGCACTGATATGTGTTCTCAGTTTGTTCTTGATCTCATTGTCGATCTTTTCTACGAACTCATCCAATGGAAGTACGGTTGTGTCTTTCTCTCCATGCAGACGGAAGGAAACGGTACGATCTTCTTTCTCATTGAATCCAACAACCAGAAGATAAGGAACTTTCTGTACCTGGCCTTCACGCATACGATAGCCGAGCTTCTCGGATCTGTCGTCTAACTCTACACGAACATTTCTCTCTTCCAAGGCATTGCAGATTTCCTGTGCATATGCAGTCAGCTCTTCGTTATCTGTCTTAACAGGCATTACGCGGACCTGAACAGGTGCCAGCCATGTTGGAAGATTTCCCTTTGTCTCCTCAAGGATATATGCCATGAAACGATCCAAAGATCCGAGGATTGCACGATGCAGTACCACCGGTGTCTGCTTTTCTCCGTTGCTGTCAATGTAAGACAGGTTGAATTTAGCCGGCAGACAGAAGTCAAGCTGGCAGGTAGATAATGTAATCTCATTACCGACAGCAGGCTGTACATTTACGTCAAGCTTTGGTCCGTAGAAAGCTGCTTCTCCGATTTCTTCTGTGTATTCAATGCCAATGTCATTCATTACGTTACGAAGTGCATCCTCTGCCTTGTTCCACATCTCATCGTCATCGTGGTATTTCTCTTTGTTCTGCGGATCACGAAGAGACAATACGCAACGGTAATTGGTAATTCCGAAATCTTTGTATGTGCTGAAAATCAAATCTACAACTTTTTTAAATTCATCCTCAATCTGCTCCGGTGTCACGAACAGATGCGCATCATTCTGACAGAAATGTCTTCCACGCTCGATTCCCTTTAATGTTCCGCTGGACTCATAACGGAAATCATGTGCTATCTCACCAATACGGATTGGAAGATCTTTATAGGAATGTCTTCTGTTTGCATAGATCATCATATGGTGCGGACAGTTCATTGGACGAAGTACAAAGGACTCTCCCTCCATCTCCATCGGTGGGAACATGTTCTCTTTGTAGTGATCCCAGTGTCCGGATGTTTTATAGAGATTTACAGTACCAACACAAGGTGTCATAACATGGAGATAACCAAGCTTTCTCTCTTTGTCTTTGATATAGTTTTCCAGTTCCTGCCAGATTGTATATCCCTTTGGAAGAAACATTGGAAGTCCACGTCCGACCAGATCATCAACCATGAACAGGTTCATATCTTTACCAATCTTTCTGTGATCTCTCTCCTTTGCTTCCTCAAGCAGTTTCAAATGTGCCTCAAGTTCTTCCGCTGTTGGAAAACATACACCATAAATTCTCTGCAGCACTTTGTTCTTGCTGTCACCCTTCCAGTATGCGCCGGAATGACGGATCAGTTTGAAGTTTCTGCAAAGCTTTACATTGTCTACATGTGGTCCACGGCACAGATCCGTGAAATCACCCTGATCATATACTGTAATGTTGCCATCTTCCAAATCTGAAATCAGGTCCAGTTTATACTCGTCATCCTTGAACATTTCCATTGCTTCTGCCTTAGAAACCTCACGCCGGATAATCTTCTTTCCGGACTTTGCAACTTTCTTCATTTCTTTTTCGATCTTTTCGATATCCTCATCACGGATTACATCATCCCCAAGATCTATGTCATAATAAAATCCCTCGGCAACAACTGGTCCTACCCAGAACTTTGCCTGTGGATACAAATGCTTGATTGCCTGTGCCATCAAATGTGCGCAGGAATGATTCAATGTGTTTAACTGTTCGTCTTCTTTAAAGTTTACCATAATTCATTGCTCCTTTTTTAATAAAAAACACCCTCAGGTACTTCCATACCTAAGGGTGCATAATTTACACGGTTCCACCTTATGTTTCTCTCCAGAGTGTTCTCTAAAACTCCTTACAGCTTTAACGCAGCTACACGGTAACGCTTGATTGATTTCACGTACAGCTCAAGAATGGTCTTCATGCAATCTTTCCATAAGTGACTTCCACCATCTGTCACCCTCTCTGCAAAGTCCAATTACACTACTTTTTCTTTCATCGCTTTTGTTTATTTCGTTTGCATTGTACCACGATATTTCATGTAATACAATAGGATTATTTTTATTTTTCTAAAGAGAACTTGCTAATCAGGTCATTCATGGTCACAGCCTGTGCAGATAACTCCTCACTGGTTGCAGAAGTTTCTTCAGCATTTGCAGAGTTGGACTGAACGACTTCGGAAATCTGATTGATTCCCTGCTCTGCCTGTTCCATTGCCTTTGCCTGCTCATCTGCAATTTCACTCAGTTCCTGAGAAGAAGCTGCTACCGATTTCATTCCATTGATAACTTTCTCGATAGAAACGCTCACGCGCTCTGCTGCCTCATTACCTTCGTTGGTAACTTCAATCGCCCCCTCGATCAGCTCACGGGTATCAACAGCCGCCTTTGCGCTCTGCTCGGAAAGGCTTCGGATCTGATCTGCAACGACAGCAAATCCCTTACCGGCTTCTCCTGCTCTGGCAGCCTCGATTGCGGCATTTAAAGAAAGAAGGTTGGTCTGGCTTGCAATATCTTCAATTTCAGAAATAATATTTTCAATCTGTTTAGATGTCTCATTGATACGGGCAATAACATCAACCATTCCCTGCATCTCTGTGTGACTGTTGTCAGCTTCTTTTGCATATTCCTGTGCGATACGATATGTTTCATTCAGCTTCTCAGATGTCTTCTCCACACCTTCAGTAATATCTGCGAATGTAGCCTGCAGCTCCTCGATAGAAGCAGACTGATCCATTGCGCCCTCTGCCATCTCCTGTGCGGCCTGTGCCAGATTGTTAGATCCTGCTGCGACAAGAGAAGATGCGTCGTTAATCTGGCTCATAATGTCGTTCATTTGGTGTTTCATCTGGCTCATTGCCATAAGAAGTCCTACAAAATCTCCAGCGTACTTATCTTTTACTTGTGAAGTAATCGTATAATCACCTTCGGCCATCTTTCCAAGCAACATATCTGAATCAGAAATAATCGTGCGCAAATCAGTGGCCATATCGCTGGCAACATGAATCATATCTGCAATCTCAAGACGTTTCTTTAACGCAATCAACGGTGTTGAAATACCAACTGCAACTTCTGATCCAATCTTCATTGCGATTGCATAAGAAACAATAATAATTACAATAACAAGAATAAGTGCAACAATCGACAGCACGCCCAATCTGGCTTTGAGTGCATCTCCCTCCGTTACTTTCTTATCCATGAGAGAAACCATACCTTTGTAGATCTCATTATATGCCGGTGTAAGTTCTGCGCTTGCTCTCTGCTCTGCTTGTTTCTGTACATCCGAATCTGCAGCATTCATACCGAGATTTTTGATTTCTTCATCGATTTTCCAATAATCTTCCAGTTTACTATTTACATCATCGTAAATCTTAGCTTCTGCTTTTGTCTTGACTGTATCGCCTACCTCGCTCCAATACTTTTCAAAAGACTCTTTCTTTGTATCGTGATTCTCAGACAATGTACTTAACACATCCGAATCCGTATAACCAATCAGGCCTCGCGTGCAGCTTCGGGTCTCCGTAAAAGCAACCATCGCCTTACCGATATCTCCTTGTGAGAATCCGTAATATTTTAATGCGTCCGAATACTGCTTTGCTATAACAACTATAATTATAATTGCGATCACACCAGCCAACGACGTCAATATTGTTGTAAAACTAAATCCTTTCTTCAACCTTGTCTGGATGTTCATCTTATTCCATTCTTTTCTCTTATCTTTTTTCAAATCAAACTCCTCCTATGTTAAATTTTGTTTCCATTCTGTTACTTTAGTATTAATTATCTATAATTCCCGACGTAATTTTCGAACCACACCATTATTTTCTGACTACAAACAT
>URYB01000254.1 GCA_900552085.1 uncultured Lachnobacterium sp. | reverse complement strand
AGCCTGTGTGTTGTATTGGACATATGGGAGGATTGGTTCAACTATTTGAATCTACAGAAGGACGTGTGTTGCTTGGCATTCTGTTGGTTCTGGTCTTTGCCTTATGGTTTGCGGGAGATCATATAGAGCCGAAAGTGCAGCAGGAAAACGGTGAAAATAACACGAAAAAGAAGAATGGCAGCGTTGTCTGGAAATTGGTGATGTTGCTAGGAATTGGCATGATTCTGATAGCCGGATGGAATATATATCGGATTTCGAAAGATTATAATGATTCAAACGCTTTATATGATGCGTTATCGGATAGCTATGTTACAGCGGATCAGAAAACGCAGGAAGCGCAGGAAGAAAAATGGTATGAGTCGGCGCAGATTGATCTTGAGAAATTGCAAAAGAAGAATGGAGATGTGACAGGCTGGCTTTATTTTGAAAACGAAGATATCAGCTATCCGATCATGTATTCGGGAGATGACACAACCTATTTACATACAGCGTTGGATGGAAGTTATGCATCGGCGGGATCTATTTTTTTGGAAGGAAATAATAAGCCGGATTTTGAGGATAGCCATACGATTATTTATGGACATAATATGCGGAATTTAAGTATGTTTGGAAAATTACGCTATTATAAACAAAAAGAGTACTATGACGATCATGCATACTTTCAGATATTTACGGATAAGGGAATATACCGCTATCAGATTTTTGCTTATGCGGATGTACCGGCAGACAGTTTTGTGTATCAGGTGCCATATGGGGCAGATGATTCTTTTGAATCATTTATTCAACAGCTGAAAAAGCAATCCTATTATGATACAGGTGTTGATATTACACAGAATGATAAGGTAGTAACTTTGTCGACCTGTTCTACTACTGGAATGCGTTTTATTGTAAATGCAGTCAGGGTGGATGAATATTTGTATTGATAGAATAAAGATAAGTTGATAAATTATTTCTTGATTTAATGAATACTATATAACGCAAAGGAGCAGACTAAGGATGAAAAAGGAAGAAGAATTATTAAATGACCTTACAGAATTGATTAAGGAAACTCAGAAAAATAAAGTGGATTGGAAGGTGGATTGCCAGACGACGGAGTATAATGATTTGCAGGAAAAACCGGTTCACGAAGAAGACGGGGAACGTTGGATCGTAGATGAATGTTTTGTTTCTTATGAATGCACACATAAAGGAAAGGACTTTTTACTGATTACATACGAACAGATTTTTAGCTGCGGTGAAAAGCGGAAGAGCTGCAATCTGTTATTTATGCCACCGATGGGAATACGGTTTTATGATGTAGATACGTTAGCGCCATATGCAGTAAAAGCAGATCAGATGCTTACCTATGAGGCACATATGCTTTGGCTCACCATATTGGAAAAATATAAAGACAAATCAGAACGGATCAAACTGGATGTTTCTCCACGTAAATTAGTATTAGAGTAGGGAGTAGTATGAGAAAATTGAAAAGCGCATATGCGTTGATTACAGGAGCAAGTTCTGGTATTGGAGAGGCTTTTGCCGAACAATTGAGTAAAGAAGGTTATCCGGTCATTCTTGTTGCAAGAAGAAAAGAACGCTTACAGCAGACAGCGGATAAAATTGAAAAACAGGGTGGAAAAGCGATTGTTATCACAGCAGATCTGACAAAAAAAGAAGAGTGCCTTGGAATTATAAAGCAATTGGAAGATAAAAAGATTGGTGTGTTTATTAACAATGCAGGATTCGGAGACTGTGGAATGTTTCTTTCAGGAGATCTGGAGAAGGAAACGAACATGATTGATGTCAACATAAAAGCAATGCATATATTGTGTAAACTGGTTCTGCAAAAAATGAAAAAGCAGGAGGGTGGATACCTTCTGAATGTGGCATCTTCTGCGGGACTGATTCCGGCAGGACCATATATGGCAACGTATTATGCCACAAAAGCTTATGTTGTAAGTCTTACACGGGCGATTGCCCAGGAATTGCAGGATGAGGGAAGTAATATCTACATTGGTGCTTTGTGTCCGGGGCCCGTCAATACAGAATTTAATTCGGTAGCGAATGTAGAATTTGCCTTGCGTGGAATTACGCCGGCTTATTGTGTGAAATACGCAATCAGACAGATGAAAAAACGAAAAGTTCTCATTGTTCCGACGCTGACAATTAAGGCTGCGACTTTTTTTGGAAGATTCATTCCACAGACACTTTATATAAAAATAGCAGGACATCAGCAAAAAAAGAAATTTAAGGGTTGACATGAACGCTTTAATGGTTTAAACTGATATCAAGTTAATAAGAACTGAAAATCATTGAGCGAAAGTAAGTACAGCAGATGATTCTTTACAGAGAGTCAGTGGTCGGTGGAAACTGATAAGATAGTTTGTCCTGGAATGGATTCGTTAGATGCGAAGTGAATGAGAAATTATAAATTTCTTGAGTAGCAGAGCCGTTTCTCCACGTTATAGGAGTGAGGATATCGAAGCAATCATGCTTCTGTATCATAGAGGTTGCGTAATTGGTGGCAGATATTTCCGATGCGGAAGTACCTGCCTTTTTTAATACAAATGTAATGGATCCAGGAAGATGAAAGGATTGTTACAGGCCTTCTGATGAATGAATAGAAAAGGCTGACAAGAATGCAACGAACAAGGGTGGCACCACGATGATTCGTCCCTGATGCGGTAATAAGACTGCATCAGGGATTTTTTTATTGCATATGCCAAAGCGATGTATAAATGAGAGGATGTTCTAGAGAAAGGAGCTACAGAATATGAAAAGAAGATTACGGGTTTATAAGAAAACAGTCAGTATTGTAAATGAGACTGCGACAGGAATGTATGAAAGTCTGGTAGGAGATAAAAAAGGATTTCTTTTGGAAAGTTATGACAAGAATTATGACCGTTATACATTTTTTGGAAAAGAGCCGGAAGAGATTATCAGTTCAAGGGGAAACGCACTTGTAATTACAAAAAATGATGGAACAGAAGAGGTGCGAGAAGGAAATCCACTGGAGAGATTAAAAGAATATTACAGTGAGTTCGATATTGTAAAGGATAACGAAGAATTATCTTTTTCCGGTGGACTTGTTGGAAATCTTGGATATGATTTCGTCAGATATGCAGAAGTGCTTCCGGATAACAATCCGGACGAGATCGGAATCGAAACAGTACAGATGATGCTGATGACAAAATTTATTATGGTGGATCATGTGGCAGAGACGCTTACCGGAATTATTCTTGGTGAAGATACACCGGAGGGCAGAGAAAAATCGTTGGAAGAGGCCGACGCATTGATTCAGCAGGCATTGGCAAACAAAGGCCGTGCGTCAGAGAAGAATTTCACACACGATGGTGTGATTGTAAATCAGTCCGATTCGCTGGAACAGTATAGCCGGAAAGTGGAAAAAATCAAAGAGTACATCCGTGAGGGACATATCTTCCAGACCGTTCTTTCCCAGAGATGGACGATTGAGACAAAGCAGAGTGGATTTGAGCTTTATAAGGAATTAAGAGAACTGAATCCGTCTCCATACTTATATTATTTCAATTATGGCGATTTTGAAGTAATTGGAAGTTCGCCGGAGATGATCGTAAAGCAGCAGGGCAATCGTGTATATACCTGTCCAATTGCAGGAACAAGGAAAAGAGGAGCAGATGCAGAGGAAGATGCGTTACTTCGCGATGAACTTCTTCAGGACGAAAAAGAACGGGCAGAGCATGTGATGCTTGTGGATCTTGCAAGAAATGATATGGGACGCATTTCAGAGTTTGGAACCGTAAAAGTAACCCAGTTTATGGAAGTGCAAAATTATTCGCATGTGATGCATATTGTATCTATGGTAGAAGGACGCAAGAAAGGTGAATTCCATCCACTGGATCTTGTATCGTCTTTCCTGCCGGCGGGTACCCTCAGCGGAGCACCAAAGATTCGTGCCATGGAAATTATCGATGAGCTCGAAAGCGTGCGCAGAGGATTGTACGGAGGAGCAACCGGATATATTGATTTTTCCGGAGATATGGATTTCTGTATTACGATCCGTACGATGATTAAGAAAGGAAAACATGTATATCTGCAGGCCGGAGCCGGCATCGTAGCAGATTCTGTTCCGGAAAATGAGTATCAGGAATGCTGCAATAAAGTAATGGCACTCGCAAAGACTTTGGTAAATGTGTCAAGTTCTTTATAAGAACTTGACATGTAGCGTCAGCCCATTTGC
>URYB01000253.1 GCA_900552085.1 uncultured Lachnobacterium sp. | reverse complement strand
AAACAATGGATGACTTATATAAAGAATTTGGTTCTCCTGTAGATACTGTAAATTCATATATCTCAACATTTTCTACAGCAGATTTAATGAACCGCATTCGGACACGCAAATATATGCGATGCGCAATCTATTTTTTAGCTGTTTTTCTTTCTTGTATTTCTATTATTTTAGGAGTTTTTGCATACCATACTTATCGCATATTAAAAGAACAGGAAGCCGTTTTTGTAGAAACGGTCATAACGGACGGTCCTATTCAATAATCAAAAAATAAACTAGAACGGACATAAATATTTTATGAAAAAAACATTTAAACACATTATTACTATATTTTCATTTTTGCTAATCTTTATCACAAATATCTCTATTGCAAATGCAACAGTATTAAGCAATTTCAATAACGATTATTATCTAGAAACTGTTATAACAGATGCTAATCCAACCTTTAGTTTTTCTACTCTTCAAAGTAATTCTCATACCATTACAAAAACCAAAACCACAAACATTAAAAATACTAATGGGGCCATATTATGGAGTGTCTCTATTACTGCAACATTTACTTATGACGGTTCAACCTCCCGTTGTATCTCATGTTCTCCAAGTGCTGAAACATATTCTTCCAGCTGGACAATACAATCCACTTCATCTAGCAAAAGCGGGAACTCCGCTACTGCAGTTGCTACAGCTAATTATGCTTCATTAAAAAATTACACACAAAGCGTTACTATTTCATGTAGCAAAAATGGTACTGTTTCATAAACATCAAATCCAAAGTTTTGTATTAGCATTTAATAAAACTTGATTTCCAAAATTAAAAAAGTGTGCGTTCGTCGCACACTTTCATTCCCGATTCTTAGATTCTTTTTCCAACTATTCTTCAATTGTAACAAACGGAAATTCCTTTTAAAAAACCAAAAACTTGATCTCTGCAAAAAACTCCCGCAACATATTATTTGGCAAATACAATGGTGAAGATCCCGCTGCGATTCCGCATACATCTGTCAATCCATATTTCTTTGCAATTTGTTTTGCACGGAACACATGAAAATCATTTGTTACGATTCCGACCGAAGCTCCTTCTTCCATCAGTTTCTGACTGTTTGTAACATTCTGTTCTGTCGTCAGTGACTGATCTTCCAGACGGATACGATTCTCGTCAATTCCCTGTGTTTTTAAATATTGTGCCATGCCCTCGGCTTCCGACCATGGTTCGTTCTTTCCCTGTCCTCCGGAAACAATGCAGATCGTATCAGGATTTTCTTCCAGATACTCCACAGCCTTATCCAGACGATATTTTAATACAGGACTCGGTCCATTTTCACGCACCTGCGCACCAAGAACAATAATGTAATCCAATCCGGCTTTCCCCTTCGCATGCATCTGGCTGATGACGCATCCTTCCACAAGAACAAAAGAAACGATTCCAATACACACAACGACCATACCGATGGCCTTTACCACATGTGGTACTTTCTTCCAGAATTCCACCCGAAATGAAATTCCCAAAAGCAACAGAACAATTCCGATCCCTACCCACATCAGGAAAAAGCTCGTCCCGGAACCTGTCGAACGCACAATTACTGCGTAAATGATACAAATAACTGCCAATATGAAAAATATCCAAAATGCCACTGATTTCTTTTTCATCTCCTAATACCTCACCTGAAAACTATATTCTGTTTCATCCATCGAAATTTTTCTTCGATCCATACCCTGAATTTCAATATACCGGTCCTGCTGCAGCTGCTGGATGATCTGATCAATCTCCTCCGGTAATCCCTGCAACTCGGCACTGACCGAACCATCATATTCATTTCGTACCCAGCCGGTCACACCGTAACGCTGTGCCAGATGGGACAGGCGGTACCGAAAGCCTACGCCCTGTACATATCCGGTAAATCGAATATGTTCTCTTATTTTACTTTCTGACATATTTTTCACCCCATATTTTCTAACCAGATTATGGTATCACACCTCACTATTTCCTACAATATAAGTTTTTGTTCTTTTCGTTATGATTTGATGCAAGCTTTTTTATTGAAAACCGTACATACATCATATACGATAAAATTACAGGAGGAAAAAACATGCATGATGCAGATATTATTACCCTTTTTCTAAAGCGTTTGGAACGTGCGATCACAGAAGTCCAAAATAAATATGGAAGGCGCATTCTTGCCGTATGCTACCATATTCTGCGCAATGTCCCGGATGCACAGGAAACCGAAAATGATACTTATTTTGGTCTCTGGAACTCGATTCCACCCCAAAATTCCGACAATCTGGAAGCATATACCTTAAAAATTGCAAGAAACCAGGCACTGAAAAAATATGAATATAACCATGCCATGAAGCGAAATGCAGGTATAATTTCCATCGATGAAATGACCGGGGAGCTGACGGGAGCGGGCGAAATATCCGATGCTGTTCTTGTGTCGGATCTGACTGCCTGCATCAACGCTTTTTTAGGAACCATCAAGGAAGAACAGAGAAAAGTTTTTATTCTTCGTTACTGGTATCTTCTTTCCATCAAAGAAATTATGGAAGAATGTGAAATGAGCAAAAGCAAAGTGGAATCCATACTTTTCCGCGTCCGCAATTCACTAAAGGATGTACTCACTGAAAGGGGGTATCTGCTATGAAAAACCACAAACTGTATGAGGCAATTACCGAAATAAAAGATGATTATATCTTAGAATCCAAACCCGAGAAAAATACCTTTTACCAAATGCCCGGTTCCGCAAAAGGAATGCGGACATTGAAACGTGCTGTCGCTGTTGCCGCTGTTTTTGCTGTTCTTCTGCTTGGAATCGGCATGGCAAATCCGGCCTGGGCGCAAAAAGTACCGTTCCTTGGAAAAATCGTACAATACTTTAGAAATGATGTTCCGGAAAATCCGCCGGTTCCCGACACACCAACCGAAGATACGGAACCTGTCGTCACACCTGCACCCGATTCGGAAAAGACGTCACAATCCACTTCCGAAAATAAGTCACAAAAAACGGATTCCACAGAAAACGAAAACACAGAGACCGGTACAAATACGCAGATTGTGATTTCTTCCATAAAGATTGATTCCGTTTCCAAAACCATTATTGTAGATTTGCTGATTCCAGAATCCGAATCTGCGAATTCCACAAACTATTGGATTGAACATATGACCACGATGAAGAGTCGGACTTTGGAAACAGAAGACGGCCTCTCCATCCGGCAATACGGCTTTTATACCGATGATGCAGCATGGAAAAATCCAAAATTATATCGCGGCTTTCAATCTCCGACCAATACCAACAAACCTTTGGAGAATGTGAAAACAGAGGGAAAAGTGACGCAAATAGATGAAAAGGATTTCGAAGCAAACGTCGAAGGCAGCGACATCTCACTTCCCGTGCAGCTCACCCCATATGGTGTAACCATACGTCCGGATGCGGACTGGCGAGAAGATGGACACTTTTACTACGTTATCGCTACCGATACCGACAGCAAACAATATTATATGTGTAATCTGCCTTCTGTCGATGATCGAAAAGCATCCGAAAAAAAAGCGCATCCACTTCCTGCACCTTATGCAGATATGGATACGCTCGGAGAAAATCTTTCCGCTGCCTGTGAACTGGATCATTGTGGAATCCAATACATTTTCAACGAAACCATTGACCTTAACACGATTCAGGAGATAGAGGTAAAAAGCCTCTATCCCTGATAACTCTTATATAATTTTTCAAACGCTGTAAAAGACCGCTCGATCATATCATAATCCACACAGTAGGACACACGCGCATATCCCGGGCAGCCAAATCCGGTCGCAGATACAATCAGAAGATCCTGCTCCTTGGCGCGCTCGCAGAATGCGTCTGCGTCCGGCTCCAATGCTTTCACAAACATGTAAAAAGCGCCCTGTGGCTTAAAGCATTCATAGCCGATTTTTGTCAATCCATCGTAGAGTAGATCGCGGTTTTTCTTATACAATTCGATATCCCCGGTGTTACCGACACAGACTGCGATCACTTTCTGGAACATGCTCGGCGCACAGACATAGCCCAGCGCACGGCCGGCTCCGGCGATTGCCGCATAAACGGTCTTACTCTCGGTCACTTCATCCGGCACAATCACATAGCCGATACGCTCGCCCGGCAGTGACAGAGATTTGCTGTAGGAATAGCATACCAGTGTGTTTGCATAATATTTTGTCACATCCGGTACTTCCACGCCA
>URYB01000252.1 GCA_900552085.1 uncultured Lachnobacterium sp. | reverse complement strand
TGATAATATCAAACCGGAACTTGTGCTTGCTTCTATCTATGAGCGCTGCGGACTTACTTATGATGCCAATGCAATTCAGATTCATCGTATCGAAGTATACGCAAAAGATGAACAGGAACAATTCATTCCACTGTGTGAAATGGGAGAGGAAATTTTATAGAGAATGCATCGTCTGGCAATTACACGCATTGAAAAAAATCATAAGAATTATATCGCATATATCTTGCTCGATGAGAACCGGAAGATTTGTGATCTGCAGGTTTTTGAACCGGAGGAAGAGACACTGCTGAATAATATCTACGTTGGTTATGTAGAAAAAGTAGTTCCAAATATTCAGGCTGCTTTTGTACGGATTGCCAACGGGCAAAAAGGATATCTTCCATTAAAAGATCTGCGCGCTCCTGTTTTTACACATAAGCAGTCCGAAAAGAAACAGATTTCGGAAGGGGATGAGCTTCTTGTTCAGGTGACGCGTGACGCCGTGAAAACGAAGGATGCCGTTGTAAGTACCAAGCTGGTGCTGCATGGGCATTATTGCTTTTTGTCCAGTGAGAATACGACACTTGGAGCTTCAAAAAAAATCCCCCAGGAACGTGCACAGGAACTGATTGCACTTGCAAATGTATATTGTAAGGAGCATGACGCAGAAGGCTATGGACTTGTGTTTCGAACAAATGCACAGAACGTTTCGGAAGAAGAATTAAAACAGGATATTCGCTATGTTCAGCAATGTTTTGCAACTATAAAAACAACTGGCAGACATGGAACAACAGGAAATCTTATCTACCGCAATATTCCGGGCTATCTGGAAAAACTGAAAACACAGGATCTTGCAGAAATCGATCACATATATACAGACCAGCAGGATCTCTACGAAGAAATCGGGCAGTATCTGCCGGATTTAAAAGAGCAGGGAATCCTGGTAAAATATGATGACTCTGCGGTAAGTCTGGCTACGTTGTACCATATACGGGGAAATCTCGAAGAACTTCTTGGACAAAAGGTCTGGCTTGCTTCTGGTGCGAATATTATTATCGAGACATTGGAAACGTTAACGGTTGTTGATGTAAACAGTGGCAAAAACCAGTCAAAAAAAGAAGAGACACTTTTTGCAGTTAATATGGAAGCAGCAAGAGAGATTCTACGTCAGATTCGTCTTAGAAACATCTCCGGTATGATCATTATCGATTTTATTAATATGAAATCGAAAGAACAGCAGGATGCTTTGATTCAGTTCGTAAAACAGGAACTGAAAAAAGACCATGTTCCAGCCAGTTTCATCGATATCACTAAATTAGGATTGATGGAACTGACCCGCAAAAAAGTGTATAAATCACTGCGGGAAATCCTCAAATAAAGATATAAAATATTTTGGACAAAACAGTTGACGAATAAGTAGAGTTGTGCTACTATACACTAGTATGCCGCACAGTGAGGTTTAAGTCCTTTATAAAAAGGCACCGAAACTGGCGAGTAATGATAAATAGGAGGTGCCATATGTACGCAATTATAGCAACAGGTGGTAAACAGTACAAAGTATCCGAAGGCGATATCATTACCATTGAAAAGCTTGGAGTTGATGCTGGTGAGAAGGTTACTTTTGATCAGGTATTAGCAGTATCCGGAGATGACATGAAGGTTGGAAATCCAACTGTAGCCGGAGCAACTGTTGAGGCTTCTGTTATTAAAGAAGGCAGAGCAAAGAAAGTAATCGTTTACAAGTACAAGAGAAAAACCGGTTATCACAAGAAGAACGGTCACAGACAGGCGTTCACCCAGGTTAAGATTGAAAAGATTAATGGATAATCGATAGGAATTGTTATATGATTACTATAACGATTTTTCAGAATCATGATCAGATAACAGGATTTCGATGTCTTGGACATTCCGGATATGCGGATGCTGGAAGTGATATTATATGTGCGGGTGTTTCAGCACTTGTCATTAATACGATCAATGCAATTGATACGTTTACAGATTCTGTATATCGGATTGATACCGAAGAAGAAAGTGGCCTGATTGATTTTGAACTGGAGAAAGAGGCAGGACATGATGCCTTGCTTTTGCTTCGTTCCATGGTTCTGGGCTTACAAGGAATACAAAATGACTATGGGAATGAGTTTATCATTCTTAATTTCAAGGAGGTGTAAGACATGTTGAATATGAACCTTCAGTTTTTTGCTCATAAAAAGGGAGTTGGTTCTACAAAGAACGGCCGTGATTCCGAGTCTAAGAGATTAGGCGCTAAGAGAGCAGACGGACAATTCGTAAAAGCTGGAAATATTCTTTACAGACAGCGTGGTACTAGAATTCGCCCAGGTGTGAATGTAGGTATCGGCGGAGATGATACATTATTTGCTAAGGTTGATGGTGTATTAAGATTCGAAAGAGTAGGTAGAGATAAGAAGCAGGCTTCTGTATATCCAGTAGACAACGAGTAGTTAGAAAACCCCGACTTTTTAGCCGGGGTTTTTTGTGTAATAGGAAATTTTACATTTTCTATTTGTGTTGAAAAACAGGAGAATTATTATGTTTGCAGATCGTGCAAAAGTTATTATAAAATCAGGCAGAGGCGGGGACGGTCACGTATCCTTCCGACGCGAAAAATATGTGCCAAACGGTGGACCGGATGGTGGAGATGGCGGCAAAGGCGGAGATGTTATCTTTGTTGTAGATGAAGGAATTAATACGCTCAGCGATTACCGTCACCGCAGAAAATTTGCCGCAGAGCCTGGACAGGAAGGCGGAAAGAAGAACTGCCATGGAAAAAACGGAGCAGATTTAATCTTAAAAGTTCCGGAAGGAACCATCATTAAAGATGCCGAATCCGGAAAGGTAATTGCGGATATGTCTGGCGAAAACCGTCGTCAGGTGGTCTTAAGAGGTGGACGTGGTGGACAGGGAAATCAGCATTATGCCACAGCAACTATGCAGGCTCCGAAATATGCACAGCCGGGACAGGACGCCATTGAGATCGAAGTACAGCTGGAACTTAAGGTGATTGCTGATGTCGGACTTGTTGGATTCCCAAATGTTGGAAAATCGACGTTTTTATCCCGTGTTACCAACGCACAGCCAAAGATTGCCAATTATCATTTTACAACGCTTCAGCCGAATTTAGGCGTAGTGGATTTAGAAGATGGTGATGGTTTTGTTATTGCGGATATTCCGGGACTTATTGAGGGAGCATCAGATGGTGTCGGACTTGGACATGAATTTTTACGCCATATTGAACGCACAAAAGTGATTATTCATATTGTAGATGCTGCCGGTACAGAGGGACGTGATCCGATCGCTGATATCAAGGCAATTGATAAGGAGCTGGAAGCGTATAATCCTGACCTTTTGAAAAAGCCACAGGTAATCGCTGCGAATAAAATTGATGCGATCTACGGCGATGAAAATGAAATAATTACCGCTTTACGCAATGAATTTGAAAAAGATGGGATTCGCGTTTTTCCGATCTCTGCTGTCAGTGGCCAGGGGGTAAGGGAGCTTTTGTTCCATGTAAGAGAGCTTCTTGCAAAATGCCCGAAAGAAACCTTTGTATATGAACAGGAATTTGATCCGGCATTGCAATTCTTCAAAGACGAGCCATATACCATTACACGTGCAGACGATGGCGCATTTGTTGTGGAAGGTCCAAAGATTGAAAAAATGCTTGGATATACAAATCTGGAGTCCGAAAAAGGATATCTTTTCTTCCAGAGATTTCTGCGTGAGCAAGGCATCATAGAGGAACTTGAAAAACAGGGAATTGAAGATGGCGATACGGTAAGAATGTATTACAACGAATTTGATTACTATAAATAGGAGGAGAATCTATGAACAGCAAGCAACGCGCATATCTTGGAAGTCTTGCAAGTACAATGGATCCGATTTTTCAGATTGGGAAGGCATCTTTAACGCCGGAAATTATCGAAGCTTTAGATGCAGCGCTTGAAAAGAGAGAATTGATTAAAGTATCTGTTTTGAAGAATTGTATTGATGATCCAAAGGAAATCGCAAGTGTGATTGGGGAAAGAACCCATTCTACTGTTGTAAAAGTGATTGGAAAGAAAATGATTTTCTATCGCGAAGCAAAGAAAAACCCGAAGATTAAATTACCTCAGTAAGATTATGAAGGTAGGAATTTTAGGTGGATCGTTTGATCCTATTCACAATGGACATATTCATATGGCAGTAAGCGCCTACCAGACATTTGATCTGGATCAGGTGTGGTTGGGGCTAGCGAGCGTTCCGCGTGGG
>URYB01000251.1 GCA_900552085.1 uncultured Lachnobacterium sp. | reverse complement strand
CAAATGGGAAAAATGCCAGACCGGCAAACTTAAAACACTGTAATCCTATCGGTATTCCTATTATGGAAATGCACCATAAGCATCCTGCCAAAACCCATGACAGCCCGCTCAGCAATCCGCCACATATAAACCAAAGTAAGTTTCCTAATATACTCATATCAATATTCCTTCTCTATCTCTCCATCTATTCCATACATTTTCTTAAATACATTAAAATCTGCCTGCCCCTTAATCAGCATAACCTCTTCTATCTTACCTGTATGAATGATCTTAAAACTTCACAACTTCCGGTTCATGTGTAAATGATGAAAATATTGCTGTTGCATTCTTAAAATAGAACACCTCTGTGTTTCCATCATCTGCTGAATACATCTTCTGCAAAGATGGATATGCATCAAGCATAGACTGTCGTGCTTCTCTTCTGTCATCTTCCACAAGTTCTCCTGCTACCCGAATCCACTCACCATTCTTAAACGCACAGATTTCCACCTTTGGATTTGCGTGAATCTGCTTTGAAACATCCTTTACCTTACCAGTCTGAATATACAACTTGCCTTCAAAAATGTGGGCTGTTCCAAAAGGTCTTACTCTTGGCTGATCACCTTCAACTGTTGCCAGATAATAGGTCTCTGCTTCTTTTAAAAATTTTTCTACTCTTTCCATAATGTAATTCTCCTTTGCTTTACTTGAATAAATCTATAATGCTATTGCTTCAATATCTTTTCTCGAAATTCCAATTCACTTTTCTTTATCTGTTCTACAAAATCAACATAATCCATTGTCTCATTCGGAATATGTAACCCACATTTTACAACAGAAATATCATCTCTTGGCGATACATTATTCTCATAAGTCATGCCTTGATTCAGAGGCAACAATAAATCTGCCGAAGAATCTGCCTCCGGATATAAATAATAGCCTCTTTTCGCATCAAACCGGAACATATATGCCAGGAGCTGCAAATAATCCTTACCGCTTATATTATTCAATGGTTTATACTTTGCATCTGCAATTATACGTTCCTTGTTATCTTTTCCTATAAAATCTGGATAAATCAGACCATAATTACCGGAAAATAAGCGTTGTGCTCCATCTCTCGCCTTATTCTTTGGATGATAGAATACATCCCCAATAAGTGCACTTACATACTCTTCCCATAACCACGCACCATCAAACAGAAGTCCATATACATTTCGTGTTCCGTTTCCATACTGATGCTGCTCATTTCTAAGAATCAGAATGCATAGTTGTTGAAGCGAACGATACTCGTGATAATAGGCATGTCTTACCGCATTTTTTGTGTTGCTATCAATAATTTTTCTTCTGTCACCAGCTCTATATCCTGGAGTTGCCTGAATAATTTGATTTACTTCATCCTTTATAGTAGTAAGAAGTATTCTTCCACCATTTTTTCCCTTAATATATTCAATTGTATGACGTGCCAATTCTATCAGATAGTTGTCATAGGAATATTCTCTCTGGGAATATGCAATATTTCCAATAAATGGAGTATTTCTCTTAATATGTCTTGCAATATCAATTGCGCCTCTGACATTTCCATCATTATACTGCCTGCGGATATATGTTTTAAACAAACCTTTTCTCATTGCATCTCTTAAATACTTAGGAAATAAGAAAAGCAACAAATTGAATAATCTGTCATCCTGATCAGCGGCTGTCTCAAGGTTTATAAAATTAGGAAACTTAAGGACTTTTTCAAGCAAATACTGAAAGAAATGATCTCTTTCACCTCTACTAAACCTCGATTCAATGACAATTCTCTGATTTCCTGCTCCTAAAAATCCCATAACATTTCCGGAAATATACATATCATTGTAACTTTTCAATATCATCTGATCATTTGTCAGATCTTCCGTTTCCTTAACAGATGAAGGAAATACAAATACCCCTTCTTTTTCCAATTCAACTAATGTTTTGTCTGCAACATAATCTGCAACATCTTTGACCTCATCAAAATCACTCTTTACTCTGTACTGATTATCCTTAATTAATAGCTGTTTCATCCGAATCACCTTCACTCGGCGTTATATAGCCATAAGCTCTCGAAAATCGCTTCATACAATCTTCTTCGTCATTAAGTCCACGTACATAATCCTGCAATAATGGCTGTAAATAATCTGTCCACAAATCATCAAATTCCAATACTTTAAGTTTCAGGAAATAAGAGGCACCTATCTGATAATTTTCATTCAAATCCGGCACCCGGATAATTTCTGCATTAAGCCTATCCATTCTTGTAATAGCTTCTGTTTTGAGGTCTTCATCATCTAATGATTCAAGCATATCCTGCGTATCTTCTGCTCGTACCTCAACAAAACGGAACCTTCTGCGCATAGCAAAATCAAAACTGTCTACAGATCTGTCAATATCATTCATTGTTCCTATAATATAAACATTCTCCGGTATATAAAATTTTTCATTCGGATCCGTATGCATATTGGAATATTGTGTAGCCACCTCTCCGGCTCTTCCTCTATAACCAGGATCAATTGAAAAGAATAGTTCTCCTAGTATTTTTGAAATTTCTCCACGATTAATCTCATCAATAATAAAAATATACTTTTTCTGCGTCTCCGGAGATGCCACTAATGTCTGCTTTTCCATCTTTCGTGATTTGATTGCCTTATATAATGCAAAATCATAGGAATATGCCTGTGTAGCGAACTGCTTGCCAAAGAAATTTGTAATATCACTAACTTTTTCAAATGTAACATCTGATTCAAGCATTCTCTGTAATTCTTCTATGTTCAGGCTTAACTTATCAATTGTTGCATTTCCCGGAATGGATATGTCTATATGTCTCTCATCCACATTAACAATCGTAAATTCACTGCCTTTAATCGTAGTGAATGTATCCTCACCAAGATCAATGCTTCCAAAAAATTCCGTCATTGCTGTCTTTGCGGAAATTTCCTGTTCTACTGATTCTTTTGATTTTTTGGAATCCTCAAAATTCTTTCTTGCTCTTTCTACAAACTTCTTGAATATTCCATCCTGTAGTTCAAATCCCATAGAACCGTCCTCATTCATTCTTGGGCGAAGTCCTTCTACAAAATCTGAATAATCATAACTTGGATGAAATTGTACAAATTCAACCTGCTTCTTCTGTTCATCGGAAAGATCTGTGTATTTGTCCGTATATCCATCACTGATAATATCCGCAGCAATCTCCTTTGCCAGATATGATTTTCCGGTTCCCGGAGCACCTCTGAAAATAATGTTTTTTGATTCCAGTAATATTTTTGAATATGGATTTTTACATCCTTGCGCTGTCTTCTCTTCTTCCTCCGCAACACTTGCATCTGTTATAGCCTGATTCTTTTCCTGCTCTGTTTTATCACGATACACAAGAATAAATTTGTCGCCTTCACTTCCAAATCTCTTCAAACATTCCTGTACAAATAACAAGGTTGAAAATAAATTCCAGGAATAGATTATGTACTGTGGACCATTTTCTCTTCTATATGTTAAATGTTCCATTGAGTTCCTGTATTTTAAAAATTCTTCTACCGTCTTGAATATACCACATATTGTCTCTGTTTCAGGTGTATATTTACAAATAGGGAAACTCTTTTTATCCAAATCCGAAAGATTATTAATCTGATTTTCAAATATCTGAAACGCCAGTCTCGGCAATGTCTGGTTCGTATTTCTTCGTTCCCCTTTATTGTATTTTCTTTTTATGATTTCTCCATCTGCGTTTACAAAATATGCATCAATAGGTCTGTAATTACCCCCAAGGTTCAAATTATCCATTTTAAATCTGTCATCAGTAGATACTATTCCATCAGATGAAATTGTCAGTTTAAACTTTTCCTGTTTTGATTCAATATTATAACCTCTTGCCTCAAAATAATTCTTAGCTTCCACTGCATTAAATTCATCTGTTAAAATATCAACTCCATTTGCAAGATGATTTGCTACTGCAATAACATATTTCGGTGGGTATTGCTTTCCATCTTCTGTTATGAGAACATACTGTGTGCTTTTATTTTTATCTGGTACACCATGCTCATCAATGTATTTTATTGCTGCTGTGATATTCTGTTCATCAATCTTTGGTATTGCCATACTTCATATCCTCCGTAAAATATGCAATCAAAACTAGAATTATTTTACCACAAGAAAACTGGCTTGCACAATTTACATTTACAAATATTTCAGCATATTCTATTATTGCTTCTTTGACGTAAGCTCTCTGGCACTGTCGAGTCCTTCCTGTGAAAAAACAAG
>URYB01000250.1 GCA_900552085.1 uncultured Lachnobacterium sp. | reverse complement strand
CGTATTATCCTTTCTCCTGGACCGAAAAGTCCAAAAGAAGCAGGAATCTGTATGGACGTTGTAAAAAAGTTCACAGGAAAGAAACCGATTCTTGGTATCTGTCTGGGACATCAGTGTATCGGTGAAGCACTTGGAGGAACCGTATCGTATGCCAAAGCGCTGTTTCATGGAAAACAGTCATCCATTGCGCATGATGGAACAAGCGTATTTACTGGAATTGATTCACCAATCAAAGTAGCACGTTACCATTCACTTGCGGTACAGGAGGCAGATCTTCCGGAATGCCTGCGGGTACTTGCGAGAACAGAGGATGGAGAAATTATGGCGATGCGCCACAAGGAATATCCGGTGGTAGGATTGCAGTTTCATCCGGAATCCATCTATACGGAGCACGGAAAACGAATTATTGAGAATTTCGTGAATGATACCATTTAAGTGTTTGAGTTAGCAGACAGCGAGAGGAAAGAAAAACAATGATTTTAGACCAGATTGTAGAAGATAAGAAGAAACGGCTTCCGGAGCACAAAGCACAGATTTCAGAAGTGGAAATGCGGAAACTTGCAGAAGAAACTGTTACGCGCAAGAAAAATTGTTTCTATGAGAACCTGAAAAAAGAAGGACTTTCCATTATAGGAGAGTTCAAACAGGCATCCCCAAGTCTTGGAAAAATTACAAGTAAAATTAATTTAATGGATCGGATTGAAGAATATAACGCATCTGTAGATGCAATCTCCTGTTTGACAGAGGAAGATCATTTTAATGGCAATGTATCGTACTTAAAAGAAATCCGTGCAAAATCACAACTGCCAATTTTACGCAAAGACTTTATGATTGAGGAATATCAGTTTTACGAAGCAAAAGCGATTGGTGCAGATGCGGTGCTTCTGATTACGGCAATTTTGGATGATGTGCAGATGCACGACTTTTATCAGCTTGCCAGAGAGCTGGAGTTGGATGTATTGGTCGAGACGCATGATGAAGAAGAAATCGAGCGTGCAATGAAAATTAATCCGAGAATTATCGGTGTGAACAACCGGAATTTAAAAGATTTTTCCATTACACTCGAGACAACCAAACGTCTTCGCCCATATATTCCGAAAGACAAAGTATTTGTTACTGAAAGTGGTGTCATGGGAGATGGGGATGTTCGTTTTCTGCATGAGTGCCAGGTGGATGCGTTTTTGATCGGCAGAGCTTTTATGGAGGCAGAGAATTCGAAAGCATTGGCACATAAATGGAAAGAGATCTTTGCAAAAGCATAGAAGGAGAGAACGATGCAGGTAAAGATTTGTGGATTGACAAAAACAGAAGAAGCCGCTTATTTGAATGATGTGGGTGCAGATTATGCTGGTTTTGTATTTTATCCGAAAAGTAAACGAAATGTATCATTTGTACAGAGCAAAGAGATTCGAGAACAGTTGAATCCGCAGATTCAGGCAGTTGCAGTTACGGTATCACCGGATGTGGAACTGGTACGGAAAATAATTGATTCTGGATTTGATATTGTGCAGATTCATGGAGAATTGAACAAAGAAGTGCTTGAAACAGCTTCTATCCCTATCTGGTATGCAGTAAATATCATAAAGGAAGAAGAATTACTGCAAAAAGCAGAGGCATTTATGAAAATGCCACAGCACTTACAGAAAAAAATAGAGGCTATCGTTGTGGACGGAGCATCTTATGGCGGAGGCAAAACGTTTGACTGGAAACAGGCCAATGTAAAAAATGCGGCGGCTGAGTTATTGATGCAACGCAAATTTGTTCTGGCAGGTGGCTTGAATGAAAGCAATGTACAGGAAGGAATGAAACTGTTTTCCCCGGATGTTGTAGATGTGAGCTCTGGAGTAGAAGGAGAAAATGGAAAAGATAAAACAAAAATTAATAATTTTGTCAGAAAGGTGAGAGATTATGAATAAGAAAGCATATTATGGAGAGTTCGGTGGCCAGTTTGTTGCGGAGTCACTGATGAACACATTAGAGGAACTGGATGCAGCTTTTGAGGAAGCTATCCATGATCCAGAATTTATGGAACAGTATCACTATTATCTGCGCCAGTATGTCGGAAGAGAGACACCGTTATATTATGCGGAGCGGTTGAGCGAGAAATATGGAACCAAGATTTATTTAAAGAGAGAAGACTTAAATCATACCGGAGCGCACAAGATCAATAACGTAATCGGACAGATTCTTCTTGCAAAACGTATGGGAAAAACGAAAGTAATCGCAGAGACCGGTGCAGGACAGCATGGTGTGGCCACAGCGACCGGAGCAGCACTTTTTAATATGGAATGTACTGTTTATATGGGAAAAGAAGATATTGAGCGTCAGAAACTTAATGTTATGCGTATGGAAATGTTAGGTGCAAAGGTTGTATCCGTGGAGTCCGGAAGCAACACTTTAAAAGATGCCACGAACGAGGCAATCCGTACATGGGCAAAGACCGCAGAAGATACCTTTTATGTGATCGGATCGGCAGTAGGTCCGTATCCATATCCAAAGATGGTAAAAGAGTTCCAGAGTGTGATCAGCCGCGAAGCAAAGCGTCAGCATATGGAAGTGGAAGGACGCAATCCGGATGTTGTTATGGCATGTGTGGGAGGCGGATCCAATTCCATCGGAATGTTTGCGGATTTTATTGATGAAAAAGATGTGGAGCTTATCGGTGTAGAGGCAGCAGGACTTGGTATTGAAACAGGCAAGCATGCATCTGCGATGGCACTTGGCGAGCCTGGTGTACTTCATGGTATGAAATCATATCTGTTACAGGATACAGACGGAAACATCCAGCTTGCACATTCCATTTCGGCAGGACTTGATTATCCGGGTGTTGGTCCGGAACATGCATATCTGCGTGACAGTGGACGTGCAACATATGTGGCAATCACGGATGTGGAAGCGATGGATGCGCTGATGGAACTTTGCAAACTGGAAGGAATTATTCCGGCAATCGAAAGCGCACATGCGGTTGCCTACGCATTTAAGAAAGCGAAAGAAATGAATATGGATCAGAGCATGATCATATGTTTATCCGGTCGCGGCGACAAAGATGTAAATACCATTTCTGACTATCTGGCAGGAAAAGGATATTTGAATTAAGAGTTGGAAGAAAGGGTGGAAGTGAGAATATGAACCGAATTGAGCAGACACTTGCAGCACTGCAGGAAAAAAATGAAAAAGCATTTATTACATACATTACAGCCGGACTGCCGGATTATGCAAAAACAAAAGAACTTATTAAAGCACAGGAACAGGCAGGAACCGATATTATCGAACTTGGAATTCCGTTTTCCGATCCGGTAGCGGATGGCCCGGTCATTCAGGATGCTTCGTATCAGGCAATCCTTGGGGGAGCAAATCTCGAAAAAACATTTGTATGCATGCAGGAAATGCGCAGCGAAGGCGTGGAAATCCCGATTGTATTTATGATGTATTACAACACTGTTTTGCATTACGGCGTGGAAAAGTTCGCAAAAAAATGTCAGGAATGTGGAGTGGATGGCCTGATTATACCGGATCTTCCGTTTGAAGAGCAGGATGATCTGCAGAATGCACTGGAAGGAAAAGATGAAACGATTCTGATCCAGCTTGTATCTCCGGTTTCCAAAGATCGTGTGCCAAAGATCCTTGAACATGCAAGAGGCTTTGTTTACTGCGTATCTTCCATGGGAGTTACCGGTCAGGCAGCGACTTTCCACAAAGAGGTGTTAAGTTACCTGTCCTATGTCAAGGAAGTATCTAAGATTCCGGTTATGATGGGATTTGGTATCCGTACAGCGGCAGATGTGGCGCCGATGAAAGAGATTATCGATGGCGCGATTGTCGGATCGCATTTTATCAATCTGTTAAAGGACAGCCAGTTTGATGCACAAAAAGCGGCAGAATACTGCAGCACATTTAAAAAAGAACTCAATGAACTTGTATAAATCGGATATCAGGAGGATAAGAACATGAAAGAAATACTCAGCAAATTAGTAGCAGGCAATGATCTCACAAAGGAAGAGGCAATGAAAGCCCAGGAAATGATTTTATCAGGGGAGGCAACACAGGCACAGATCGCATGTTTCCTGACCGCCCTTCGCATGAAAGGAGAGACATTGGACGAAATCACAGGTCTGGCAATGGTTCTTCGTGACAAAGCCAATACGATCAGTCCGAAAGTTGACAACTACGTGGACTTCGTGGGAACTGGTGGTGATTGTACCTATTCCTTTAATATTTCCACAACATCCGCTTTTGTTGTAGCGGCAGCAGGTGTTCCGGTTGCAAA
>URYB01000249.1 GCA_900552085.1 uncultured Lachnobacterium sp. | reverse complement strand
TAATTTTTGCAGCCTCGGAAAAGTAAGAATCTTTTCCATCATCTGCCCCATCGTTATCAGAAATTGCAACACTTCCGTTGTTTCCGGAAGACTGCAGGTCTTCCATCTTTTTCTGTACATGGTCACTGTATTGTGCCGGAGCATTATTTTGTGTGATAAATTCTACAACAGCTGAAACTTCTTCATCCGAAACAAAGGCACCCTGCACACGCACCGGCTTTGGTGATCCCTGCGGATCGAACAGCATATCGCCTTTTCCAAGGAGTTTTTCCGCACCGTTCATATCAAGAATGGTACGCGAGTCCACACCGGAAGTAACTGCAAATGCGATACGGCTTGGCATATTTGCTTTGATCAGACCGGTAATAACATTTACGGACGGACGCTGCGTAGCAATCACAAGATGAATACCGGCAGCTCGTGCCAGCTGTGCCAGATGACTGATTTCCTGTTCCACATCGTTTGAGGCAACCATCATCAAATCCGCAAGCTGGTCCACGATAATGACGATCTGCGGCATCTTCTGCGGGCGTTCCTGGCCTTCCGGCACTTCGATGGAATCCACTTTTGCATTATATCCATTGATTTCACGCACATTTGCTTCTGCAAATTTTTCGTAACGTTCTGTCATTTCTGCAACAGCCCAGTTTAAAGCGCCTGCCGCCTTCTTCGGATCTGTGACAACCGGAATCATCAAATGCGGAATTCCATTGTATACACTTAATTCCACGACTTTCGGGTCAATCATCAAAAGTTTCACTTCATTCGGGTCCGCTTTGTAAAGAATACTCATGATAATCGTATTGATACATACCGATTTACCGGATCCGGTTGCTCCCGCAATCAGAAGATGCGGCATCTTTGCAATATCTGCAACTTTTGTTTTGCCGGAGATATCTTTTCCGACCGCAAAACTGATTTTCGACTTTGACTCTTTGAATTCTTTGGAATCAATAAGATCACGGAATGCCACCATGACATTTTCTTTGTTTGGTACTTCAATTCCGACTGCCGCTTTTCCCGGAATCGGCGCTTCAATTCGAATGTCTGCCGCTGCGAGGTTTAACTTGATATCATCTGCAAGTCCAACGATTTTGCTGACTTTTACGCCCATCTCCGGCTGGATTTCATACCGTGTGACAGCCGGACCGCAACTGATGTTTGTCACGGTTACATTGACTCCAAACGTTTTTAATGTCTGTTGCAGCTTGTTTGCTGTCTCGCGCAACTGACTTTCTGTATTTGCAGATTTCTTACCGGTTCCGGCTTTCAGAAGATCAATCGGCGGATATACATATTTGTGCTCCAACGGCTGCATCTGTTCCATTTCCTGTACAACATCTGCAATTCCTTCAGATACTTCTGCCTCGGATGGTTTCACTTTTTTCTTTGCGGCTTTTACAGCCGGCTGCTCCTGCACAGGTGCCGGAGATTCCACTTTTTCCTTTGCTGGAACAGGTGGAACTTCTTCTTTTGCCAAAGAAACATCATCCTCCACAAAATCTCCAGAGATCACAGGTTCTGCCGGTGGAAAAATCTCCCCTGAAAAAACAGGTTGCACTTTTGAAATATCATTGGCAAAGGCCTCTTGTGGATCTGCGGAAAGAGCGATCTTGTCTGCCTTTTTAACCTTTGGCAATTCCTGGGGATCTGTAATTTCACCTAACTCATCCGACTTTTTATTTTTGGACTTTTTCCCTTCAATCTTGGTATCAATGGAAACACCGGAAACTTTATGGTCCATACGCCGGTTCTGACGTTCCTGTGCTTTATATTCACGGTATTCCTTATACCGTTCATTGTTTTCCTTCGCGGACTCATATACTTTCTGGCCGCCTTTTTGCATGCCTTTTAAAGCGGATTTTTCTGTGATAAGCACCAGACAGACAATCAGCACAATAATATCTATAATGTAGGAACCGATAAAGCCAAATGCTTTCACTAAATAAAAAGCAAGAAAGCCTCCGATGATTCCGCCGCCATTCTTTCGATCTGCACAGTAAGTAAAAGCCTGTAATGGATCTAATACTTCGCCGCTGCTGATTGCCAGAGACATAAACATGCACATAAATACTGCAAAAGCCGTTCCGGCAACCAATTTGACAGAGGCATGCATATTTCCTTTGTTGGAAACAGCAAAAAAGCTGCCTACTAACAATAAAACGGGCAATACATATGCCATAAGACCAAAGAGTCCAAAGAGCATATGACTGACTCCGCGTCCTACGACACCTCCAAACCCCATATTACTGATAAAAAGAAGCAGCGATACTGCTACGATGATCCAGAGAATTACTTCTGTGCGAAAAGCTTCCGCCTTTTCAATCTCCGCCATCCGTTCCTTTTTTGTCTGTCTTTTTCTACTGGTTGTATTACTTTTATTCCGATTTCTATTATTTGATGTTTTACGGTTCCCCGTAGCCATGAAAAACACTCCTTACGCTAACAATAAAATTTATTGTAGCATATTTTCAATAGAATGTCATCCACTGCTTTCGAAAATCTGTTCCTATTTCTTTGCATCTATGAGTTGATACAATTTGGAAAAAGCGTCGGAAATCCCACCCACGGCATCAATAATTCCAATGTCAACTGCCTGCTTTCCAACCAGAATCGTCCCAAGATCCTTCGTCAGCATCTGTGTGTTCATCATCATTTTTTCTACCTGCTGCGATGTAACCGTACAGTGTGATGTGATAAATCCAATGATACGGTCCTGCATTTGCTGAAAATAATCGTATGTTTGTCTTGATCCAATTACTGTTCCGCTCATTCTAACTGGATGTATAATAACAGTACCAGTAGGTACAATGAATGAATAATCTGTAGCTACCGCTAATGGAACACCGATAGAATGACTATCTCCAATAATTAATGAAACTGTAGGCTTACTTAATGAAGCAATCATTTCTGCTATTGCAAGACCGCTTTCTACATCCCCACCCATGGTATTCAGTAAAAGAAGCACACCATCAATACTATTATCATCTTCAATCGTCGCAAGTTTCGGAAGTACGTGTTCATATTTGGTCGTTTTTGATGTCGACGGCAGACAGTCATGTCCTTCAATTTCCCCGATAATTGACAACAGATAAATGACATGCTCATTTCGCTTTTCACCAAGCACGGCTTCTCCCATTTCTACAATCTGTTCATTTTTCTTTTCCTGTTCCTGCGTTGTTTCCTTCTCGTTACTCAAAGTCTTTCCTCCTTGCGGTGCAACAACCGCCATATCTTTGCAAGTTTACATGCTTTTTTACTATACAAAGAAATATACAAGGAATCTCAAGGAATTTCCTATACAGTAAAAAAGAATGGGTACAATGTACCCATTCTTATCATGTGAAAAAATATTCGATTTATTCTCCGAGAAGATAGTTATACAAACCTTCATAACGGAATTTGGATGCGTTCCATGAAAAATCGTTTGCCATACCACGATCTACAATCTGGTTCCACTGACGTTTACGATCATAGTAAATATGCTTAGAATAATTAACAACATGTAACATCTCGTCGGCATTGTAATTTGTGAACGAGAATCCATCACCACTGTTGTCATACTCATTGTATGGCTGAACTGTATCCTTCAGTCCTCCTGTCTCACGAACAATCGGAACTGTTCCATAGCGGAATGAAATCAACTGTGTCAATCCGCATGGCTCGAAACGGGACGGCATCAAAAATGCGTCTGCAGCAGCATACAGTTTATGCGCCAGATCATCAGAATAGCAAATGTTCGCAGATACACGATCCGGATACTTCCATGCATAATGACGGAACATATTTTCATACTGTGGTTCGCCGGTTCCGATTACCACCAACTGTGTATAATCATCTACCAGACCATCCATCACGGCATTGATCAGATCCAGTCCCTTCTGGTCTGTCAGTCGGGAAATAAGGCCGATCATGTATTTCTTCTTGTCTACAGCAAGCCCAAGTTCTTCCTGAAGTTTTTCTTTGTTCATATACTTTTTCTTACGGAAATTGTCTGGTCCGTAATTCGTATAAATCTTCGCATCCGTCTGTGGGTTGTATGTATTATAATCAATACCATTCACAATACCCTGCATATCAAAATGTCTTGCCGACAACAGACCGTTCAATCCTTCACCGTAGTAATCTGTCTGAATCTCCTGTGCATAAGAATCACTGACTGTTGTAATGTAATCTGCATATACCAGACCACCCTTTAACATATTGGCATCTTTGTTGAACTCTAACTTATCTGACGTAAACAGATCACTGGAAAAACCGGTAAGTCCCTGCATGGTCTTTACATCCCATA
>URYB01000248.1 GCA_900552085.1 uncultured Lachnobacterium sp. | reverse complement strand
CGCGCAATTGCAATACGCTGCTTCTGTCCTCCGGAAAGCATTGCCGGATAAGTGTCCGCTTTCTCGAACAGACCAACTCTTTTTAACAGTTCATCTGCTCGCTTAGACGCTGTTTCCTTGTTCATAAGGTCTGTCTGCACAGGCGCAAGCATAATATTTTCTTTCACGGTATAATTTGGGAACAGATTAAACTGCTGAAAAACCATACCGATTTTCTGACGCATCTTATTGATATCAACAGACTTATCTGTAATATCGGTCCCTTCAAATGTAATCACACCGGAAGTTGGCTCCTCCAAAAGATTCAGAGAACGTAAGAATGTAGATTTACCACAGCCGGACGGCCCGATAATCGCTACAACTTCTCCCTGAGCGATCTCTGTTGAAATGCCATTCAATACATTCACTTCACCAAAAGATTTACACAAATCTTTCACTTCAATTAATACATTCTTATCGCTCATTTGTTCTCAACCTCATTTCCAGTTTGTGTACTCCGGCTGTCAGAAGCATGACAATTGCAAGATATATGATGGCAATACCAAACAATGGCAAATATGCATCAAATGTCTGGCTTCGAATCAAATCTCCACCTTTTGTCAGATCCGGAATTGCAATATATCCACTGATAGAAGTCTCCTTCAGCAATGTAATAAATTCATTTGCAAGTGCCGGAAGAACATTCTTGAACGCCTGTGGCATAATGATAAGCCGCATGGTCTTACTGTAATTCAGTCCAAGACTTCGTCCTGCTTCGAACTGTCCTTCATCTACAGCCATAATACCGGAACGAACAATTTCCGCTATATATGCTCCTGAATTAAGTCCAAATGCAACAACTGCCACTAAAATCTTATTATTCAAGGATACAAATACAATGTAATACATGATCAAAAGCTGTACCATCGTAGGAGTTCCACGCCAGACCGTCAGGTATACTCTGCAGAGAAAATTTAAAATATTCAAACCACCGTGTTTATCGTGAGTGGAACGAATGATTGCAACCAGAAAACCAAGGGCAAGACCTAACAGTACTGCAAGTACCGTAATTAACAAAGTATTACCAAGGCCTTTTACCAGATACATATATCTGTCATCTTTTATGAAATCCAGTTGAAAGCTACTAATAAAACCTCTCAAGGCTTTTCCTCCTAATACCGATTATTTCTTTCTGACAACGATAACCTGACATGCTGTTGCATAAGTATCAGTAAAGTTAATGTTCTTTAAACGATCCTCTGTAACGGTCATACCGGCAGCGCCAAAATCTGCTTTTCCAGAAGATACTGCAGTGATGATTGCATCAAATTCCATATCTTCGATCTTCAGCTCATAACCAAGCTTATCACAGATTGCTTTTGAAATATCCGCATCAATACCAACCACATTGTCTCCGTCATAATATTCATATGGCTCAAACTGTGCATTGGTTGCCATCGTTAATGTACCGTTTGGATACTCGGTTCCTTCCGGAGTCTCATATGGATGCTGACCGGCTTCATCACCGATATAGTTGCTGATAATAGAATCAATTGTTCCATCTTTCTGTAACTCTTCGATTGCCTTGTTAAAAGAATCTGTCAGTTCTGTATTATCTTTAGCGATACAGATTGCATACTCTTCCGGATCAAAGGTATCAGAAAGAATCTTTAAATCATCATTCTTCTCAACGAATTTTTCTGCCGGCTGCTGGTCAATAACAACACAGTCAATCTTTCCTGCCTTCAATGCCTGAATTGCATCGACACCCTTGTTATAACGCTCTACTGTAGATCCATTTTCTTTCTCATAAGTAGTAGCATCTTCATCACCAGTTGTACCAAGCTGTACACCGATGGTCTTTCCAGGTAAATCATCTTTGGAATTCACAGAATTTGCCGGTACAGAAGAACCACAGCCTGCCATTGCAGCTGCCATTGCTGATACAAGCATAAGTGAAATCAGTTTCTTTTTCATTTTGTTATCCTCTTTTCTTCTATTGTATCTATTGATTAAACACCCAGGAATTTTTTAACAACCTGCGGCATTTCCTCCACTTCGCATACCGTATCATGTAATACCTTTGCATTGCGGATTTCTTCAATTGCCTGTGGTACAGCGACATTGCCGATCTTTGACAACTCGTCTACCAGCTCGAAGTCTGTCATGGAATCATATTTCTCATCGATAGCATCCATAACGCTTCTTGTAAACTTGAACGGGCTTGCAGTACTTGCGATCACCGTCTTTGTCTCTGTATCTCCCGTTGCGGCCTTATACTTGTCATATACGCCTGCAGCAACTGCTGTATGGGTATCAATAATATATCCGGTATCTTCGTATAATTTCTTGATGGTAGATGCAGTCTCATCTTCGCTTGTATAATTTCCGTAGAAATCAGCTAACTGCTCTTTCATTTCGTCTGTAATCGCATATTTACCGTCGGAAGAAAGACTTGCCATCAGTTTTGCGTTCGCTTCTGCATCATTTCCGGCAATACGATAGATCAAACGCTCAAGGTTTGAAGAAATCAGAATATCCATAGACGGAGAACTTGTAAGAATAAACTCACGGTTTCTGTCATATGTACCGGTTGAGAAGAAGTCAAATAATACTTTGTTCTCGTTGGATGCACAAATCAGTTTTCCAATTGGGAGTCCCATATTCTTTGCATAGAAAGCAGCAAGAATATTTCCGAAGTTACCGGTTGGAACAACCACATTGATCTTCTCATCTTTTGCGATCACGCCGTTCTTGTAAAGTTTTGCATATGCATATACATAATAAACAACCTGTGGAACAAGACGTCCGATATTGATAGAGTTTGCAGAAGAAAACTGATATCCGGCTGCATCCATCTCTGCTGCTAATGCAGAATCGTTGAACATCTTCTTAACGCCAGTCTGTGCCTGGTCAAAGTTGCCGTGGATACCTACAACAAATGTGTTGGCTCCTTTTTGTGTTACCATCTGCTTTTCCTGAATCGGGCTTACACCATTCTTTGGATAAAATACGATAATCTTTGTTCCTTCAACATCAGCAAAACCTGCCAAAGCAGCTTTACCGGTATCTCCGGATGTTGCAGTAAGAATTACGATATCATTTTTTACCTGATTCTTTCTTGCGGATGTAATCAGAAGATGTGGCAGAATAGATAATGCCATATCTTTGAATGCGATTGTTGGTCCGTGGAATAACTCCAGATAATATGCACCGTCTGCATCTACAAGTGGTGCAATCTCTTCTGTGTCAAATTTGCTGTCATATGCTTTGTTAATGCAGTTCTTTAACTCTTCTTCTGTAAAGTCTGTAAAGAACTGTTTCATTACCGCATAAGCAGTCTCCTGATATGTCATATTTGCCAGTTCATCAATGCTGACATCTAAAGCCGGAATTGTCTCCGGTACGAATAAACCACCATCATCTGCAAGTCCTTTTAAAATTGCCTGTGATGCTGTAAATTTTACCTGTCCATTTCTGGTGCTAGAATACATTAAATTCATTTTAAGTCCTCATTTTCACAAATTTATCCTGTAAGCTTCTCGTACATTATAGGAAAAAAAGCAGGTGGTGTCAATGAAATTCCTATGTTATACTTATGTAAAAAGTGTATGTTTTTTCATTCAAAGGAGTTTTTTATGTTACCCGGTGTTTATCTTGCAACGAAAAAGGACGGAACCGTTTACTATCGCAGCAGCATTACTTATCGCAGCAAGCACATCAGCCTTGGAAGTTTTTCGACCGAAGAAGACGCCCACTGCGCTTACCGTTGTGCTTTAAAAATCAGCAGTGAACCGCTTTCTCTGGAAGAATCCCTGGCCTTTACCAACTATCTTTCTTTCGAAAAAATTATTTCTCTGGTAAATTTCCGCGACAACGGCATGTATATCCCGACACCGATTTATCTGCATAAAAATTACTTCAGCTACTATCTTGATCTGCACCACGAATTAAAGTTTGATATCGATGACCTGTTTTATTACAGCAGCCATAAAATTTTAAAACGTAAGGGGCATTTGTATGTAAATGACTATGGTATGCAGATCACGATTCTGAACCGGTATGGAATCAAAAATTATGGTGTGCGTGACCGGGATTACCGCTTTGTCAACGGGGATGACCATGATCTGCGCTACTCCAATATCGAAATTATCAACCGCTACCATGGGGTATTTGTCTTTACGAAAAACGAGAAAACACGCTACCGGGTACGCCTGCATATCAACGGCAATTATACGATTGGTACTTATCGAAGCGAAACGCAGGCTGCCATCGCCTACAACAAAGCGGTGGATTTAGCGCGGCAGCACGGCAT
>URYB01000247.1 GCA_900552085.1 uncultured Lachnobacterium sp. | reverse complement strand
CCCATGATTCCGAAGAAATGTGGGAAGATCAACAGCAGCGGAAGTAGAAACAGAATCTGTCTCGTCAGGGACAGGAAGGTTCCCTTGTAAGCCTTTCCAATTGAACTGAAGAAGGTCGACGAAATAGGCTGCATAAAGTTCAACCAGGTAAACAGCAGGAAAACGCGGAAATAGCGAATTCCAAAATCAAAGTATTCTTTTGTTCCGTTTCCGAACAGTCGAAGAATCTCCCGTGGATAGAACTGGAACAAAAGGAAGGATGCGATGGAAACGATCGCACCGACTGTGATTGCCATGCGGTAGGAATCCTTTACGCGCTGATACTGTTTCGCACCGTAGTTGAAACTTTGAATCGGCTGACTTCCCTGGGATAAGCCGATGATCACGGAGAAGTAAAGCTGATTAACTTTCATAACAATACCGGCGCAGGCAATCGGAATCGCATCGCCGTAAGCGGATTGCGCACCGTATTTTTTCAGCAGATTGTTCATTGTAATCTGCACGATCATCATTGCAACCTGGTTGATGGCAGATGCCATTCCAAGGGAACAGATCTGTCCTAAATAGGTTTCATTTGGAATCAGGTGCTGTCGTTCGAGTTTTACGGTGCGGTAATGCAGAAGATAGCAGACCGCAATGATAGTCGAAATCACCTGACCGATCACAGTTGCAGCCGCTGCTCCATACATCCCCCATTTGAAAATAAGAACAAACACGGCATCCAATGCGATGTTGATGACGGCTCCGGAAATATTTACGAACATGGCCATCTTTGGACTGCCGTCCGCACGAATGAGATGTCCGCTTCCAATCGTTAAGATCAGGAATGGAAATCCAATCGCGGTGACACGCACGTACTGGCGGGCCAGCGGGAGAACATTCGACGGAGAACCAAAGCCGATGAGCAGTGGCGTGAGAAAAAGCTCCGTGAGAAGGAACAGAAGGACGCCGGTTGTCATAAGCATCATAATGGAATTTCCAACAAAATAAGGAGCTTCCTCTTTTTTGTTTGCACCCATGTGCAGGTTAAATGCTGCAGCACCACCGATTCCAAACAGGAGACCGAGCCCGGTGCACATCATTGCAAGTGGAAATGCAATATTGGTTGCGGCATTTCCCAGTGTGCCGACCGCATTTCCAATAAAAAGCTGATCCGCTATATTGTAGACCGCACTCACAAGCATTGCGATAATGCTCGGCACGGAAAAACGCGCAATCAGTGTTGAAATTTTGTCCGTTGCAAGCGGATTGGATTGTTGCGTTGTCATATGAATTGCCTTTCTTTCTGAAGTGTAAAATGTCACTGCAAGTTTTGGAAAAACAGGCAGTATTCCTATTATAGTCTGCTTTTTACATTTTTTCAATGGAAGGAAAAACATTTGTTTATATAATTTTAAGGATATAACTATAAGTAGACCACTCATTTCTTGTTGAGAATGTGTTATACTAAATAGTAACTATTTCAAGAAATCAATGGGATACTTGGAATCAATCAGAAAACAGAGGACAGGAAGAATTTATGAAAAAGACAGGAATTATGACAGACAGCCACAGTGGTATTTTGCAGAGTGAGGCCGATGAACTTGGGATTGGTGTATTGCCAATGCCTTTTTATATTGACGAGAAGTTGTATCGCGAGGGCGTGGATATTTCAAGGGAAGAGTTTTACGATCTGCTTCGCAAAGGCGTCGATGTGTCGACTTCCCAGCCATCACCGGAAGAAGTGATGAAGATGTGGGATGCCATGTTGGAACAGTATGAGGAACTTGTTTATATTCCGATCAGTAGCGGTCTGAGTGGTTCCTGTATGACAGCGCAGGCGATGGCGCAGGACGAGCCATATGACGGAAAAGTTTTTGTCGTAGATAATGGTCGTGTTTCCACACCGATGCATCGTTCGGTGCTTGATGCTGTGGAACTGGCAGGCAAGGGATATTCCGCAGAAAAAATAAAAAAGATTCTCGAAGACAACCGGGAGAACATGGGTATTTACGTGGGACTAAGTACGGTAAGTTACCTGAAAAAAGGCGGGCGTATCAGTTCGGTTGCAGCAGTGGCAGCAGATGTGTTAAACATTAAGCCGGTCATGAAATTCGGTGTCGGAAAGCTGGATGTCTACCAGAAATGCCGCGGTATCAAGAATGCAAGAAAGGCAATGATCGACGCAATCAAAAATGAATTTGCAACGACTTTCAAAGATGCCTACGAAGCCGGAAAAGTATATCTGATGGCAGCCTCCAGTTCGACGGCGGAAGTGACCGGGGAATGGATCGCACAGATCCAGGAAAATTTCCCGGGACTTGATGTCATGTGTGATAATTTATCGCTGGGATTGTCCTGTCATATCGGACCGGATGGACTTGGAATTGCCTGCTGTACGAAAGTAGAATAAATAATAGGGAAAATATAAGGAGTTTAGATTATGCTGAGAATGGAACATTTGACAAAAGTATACGGAGATAAGAAAGCGGTGGATGATCTTTCGCTTCACATTCAGCCGGGCGAAATCTACGGATTCATCGGACACAATGGAGCTGGAAAGACAACAACACTGAAATCAGTGGTTGGCATTTTACAGTTTGATGCGGGAGAGATTACAATCGATGGCATTTCCATCAGGGAGCAGCCGCTCGTATGCAAAAAGAAATTTGCCTATATCCCGGATAATCCGGATTTGTATGATTTTATGACCGGAATCAAATATCTGAATTTTATTGCAGATGTGTTTGGCGTGGATGAAAATACCCGCCAGGAACGCATCCGGAAATATGCGGATCTGTTTGAAATTACGAACGATTTGGGACAGCCGATTGCGGCATATTCGCACGGAATGAAACAGAAACTTGCGATCATTGCTGCATGGATGCATGATCCGAAACTGATCATTATGGATGAGCCATTTGTCGGTCTGGACCCGAAAGCATCCCATCTGTTAAAAGGAATGATGCGGGAAGTCTGCGACAATGGCGGCGCTATTTTTTTCTCTACCCATGTGCTTGAGGTCGCAGAGAAACTTTGCGATAAGGTCGCAATCATCAAAGGTGGAAAGCTGATTCGTTCCGGTACCATGGAAGAAGTAAAAGGTGATGACAGCCTTGAAGAAGTATTTCTGGAATTGGAGGGCGAATAATGTTTGGAACACTTTTAAAGAAACAGATGACGGAAATTTTCCGCGGATATTTCTACGATGCAAAGAAGAACAAAAAGCGTTCCACGATGTCGACAGTGATGTTCATCCTTCTGTATCTGGTGATCATGGTCGGTATTTTAGGAGGAATGTTTACTTATTTATCGGTGACGCTCTGCGGGCCGTTTGCCATGCTGCATATGAGCTGGCTGTACTTTTTGATGATGAGTCTGATCGCGATTGCACTCGGTGCGTTCGGCAGTGTGTTTAATACGTATTCGGGACTGTATATGTCAAAAGATAACGACCTGCTTTTGTCACTCCCGATTCCGGTGCGAAGCATTCTGGCATCGAGACTTGCCAGTGTATATCTGCTTGGGCTGATGTATTCTGCAGTGGTGATTGTGCCGGCAGTCATTGTTTACTGGGTCGTTGTCCCGGTTACATTTTCAGCAGTGATCGGGTGCATTTTACTTGTGCTATTGGTATCTGTGATCGTGCTGATTTTATCATGTGCGCTGGGCTGGTGCGTGGCAAAAATCAGTATGAAACTGAAAAATAAGAGTTTTCTTACCGTGTTTGTTTCATTGGTATTTTTTGCAGCATATTACTTTGTGTTTTACAAGGCGCAGAACGTGATTCAGTCCATCCTTCTTCATGCAGAGGCTTATGGAAAGAAAGTGAAAGCTTCGGTATATCCGCTCTATCTGTTCGGTCGCGTGGGCGAGGGCGATGTGCTTGCAATCATTGCGTGCGCAGTCGTTATCTTTGGAATTTGTGCGCTTACTTTCTGGCTTTTATCGAGAAGCTTTCTTTCGATTGTGACCGCAAGTGGAAAGACAACACGAGTTGCCTACAAGGAAAAGAAAATCAAATCTAAAAATATGTTTCAGGCAATGCTGGCAAAGGAGTTTGGGCGTTTTACGGCAAGTCCGACCTATATGTTAAACTGTGGCCTTGGCTCGGTATTTTTACTGGTTCTCGGCGTTATGCTGGTGGTAAAAGGCGATGCTTTTACAAAAGTGATGACGCAGATTTTTGGCGCAGGTGGCGGAAGAGGCGTTCCGGTTGTCATTGTTGTGACAGCCATCTGTATGATCGCGTCTATGAATGATATGGTCGTCCCGTCTGTTTCGCTGGAAGGAAAAAGTATATGGATTGCACAGTCGCTTCC
>URYB01000246.1 GCA_900552085.1 uncultured Lachnobacterium sp. | reverse complement strand
GCGTTCGGCCAGATGATGATTGCAAGCCGTCATGGAAATACTCCGGTAAAAAAGGGTGACAAACTTGCAGGGACACGCATCATTCCACTTGTTATTGAGAAAGAAAAAATGCAGAACGCGAGCGCGATATGTGCGGATGGTCCGATTCTTGAACTGAAGGAATTTCACAAGAAAAAAGTAGGAATCATCACGACCGGAAACGAAGTGTATCACAAGCGAATTGAAGATACATTTACGCCGGTGATCAAAGAAAAGCTTGCCGAGTATGATACCGAAGTGATCTATCATGAAATCTTTGATGACAATCATGAGAAGATTACCAAAGGATGTCTTACAGCAATTGAAAAAGGGGCGGATATTGTGATCTGTACCGGGGGCATGAGTGTGGACCCGGATGATAAGACCCCGCTTGCAATTAAAAATACAGGTGCAGAAATTGTATCTTACGGAGCACCCGTGCTGCCGGGGGCTATGTTTTTACTGTCTTATTATAAGAACGATATTCCGATCCTTGGATTGCCGGGATGTGTTATGTATGCAAAACGGACGATTTTTGATCTGATATTGCCAAGGATCATGGCAGATGATAAAATCACGGCGGAGGAACTGGCATCGCTTGGAGAAGGCGGACTTTGTCTGTCGTGTCCGGTGTGCACATTTCCGAATTGCGGCTTTGGAAAAAGCTGGTAATAAAGTAAATGGAGTTGTTTCATGAAGGATCAGGCGGGAAGAACCATTGATTATATGCGCATATCCCTGACGGACCGCTGCAATTTGCGGTGCCGTTACTGTATGCCGCAGGATATCGAAAAAATAGAAATGTCACAGTTGCTGACCTACGAAGAGATTGCGGTTATTGCAAAATGCGCAGTGGAACTTGGAATCGTGAATTTCAAGCTGACGGGAGGGGAACCCCTTGTCCGCAAAAATGCACCGGTTCTTGTGGAAATGTTAAAATCTATTCCGGGTGTAAAAACGGTCACAATGACAACCAATGGAACACTTCTTTCCTCTTATGCAAAAGAATTAAAAAAGGCAGGGCTGGATGGAATCAATGTCAGCTTAGATACGCTCGATGCGGATGCTTTTGCAAAACTGACCGGACAGACATTTCCGTTGTCATCCGTCCTGGAGGGAATCAAAGCCATGCAACAGGCAGAGATTCCAGTAAAGCTCAATACTGTAAATCGCAGAGATCTGGATTGGAAGACAATACTTTCCTATGCAAAGGACAAGCATCTGATCGTGCGTTTCATAGAGATGATGCCGATCGGATATGGAAAAGATTATATGGGCGCATCCAACGAAGACTTATTTGCACAGATCCAGAAATTGTATGGAACAGGGACACCCGTGACGGAGCGAAAAGGAAATGGACCGGCAAAGTATTATCGCTTTGAAAACTATCCGGAAGAGATCGGTTTTATCAGTGCGATTCATCACAAATTCTGTGACACATGCAACCGTATCCGGCTTTCTTCCGAAGGTTATCTCAAGCTTTGTCTGTGTTATGAACAGGGCATGGATCTGCGGGAATTACTACGAAACGGATCGTCCATGCAGGAAATGAAAACGCAGATGCAGCAGGCGATTGCGCATAAGCCGGTGGAACACTGTTTTTCGGAAAAAGAAAAAATGACGGAAACGCAGGTAATGGCACAGATCGGAGGTTAAAAACACAATGGGATATATCAGAGGAATCTGTATCAGCAAAGAGCGCGGAACCGCAAAACACGAGGTGGAATCCGCAAAATGTATACCGGACTGGGGCATCGAAGGGGACGCGCATGCAGGGCACTGGCATCGTCAGGTAAGCCTTTTATCACTGGAAAAAATCAACGAATTCCGGGCAAAGGGTGCAGATGTTGCATTTGGTGCATTTGGCGAAAATCTGATCGTGGAAGGTTTTGACCTGCGAAATCTTCCCATCGGCACACAGTTGCGCAGTGGGGATGTGCTGTTGGAAATCACACAGATTGGAAAAGAATGTCACAGTCACTGTGAGATATACAAACAGATGGGAGAATGCATTATGCCACACGAAGGCGTATTTGCAATCGTCCTAGAAGGTGGTATCTTAAAAGCAGGGCAAAGTATCGTGTTTAAGGAGAAATAAATGCAGGAATTATTTCGCATATTAAAAGAGCGTTGCAAAGAAAATAAGGCCAGTATGCTTGTCACTGTCGTGGATGGCAGTGGTTCGATCCCGCGCAAGGCAGGTGCTTACATGATCGTTGGAGATGAGGGCAGAATCTACGGAACGATCGGTGGTGGAAATATGGAGTATCAGGCGATTTTAAAAGGTCAGAGCCTTGTTCAGGAGAAGCACAATCATTTGCAGGAATATATTCTTACGCCGAATAAAGTGGCGGATCTTGGGATGATCTGTGGCGGCAATGCGAAAGTGCTGTTCTATTATATTGGAACAGACGAAGCAAGCGCGCAGTTTCTTGCGCAGGCATGTGAGGTCGCAAAGGCGCGCAAAGATTGCTGGCTGATGCTTCCGCTGGCGGAGGGACAGGCAAAAATCGTAGACCATATCGAGAGCAAAATGCACCATCTGCTTGTGGAAGAAAATGGTCAGAATTATTACGCGGAACATTTCTTTTATGATGGAAACGTGTATATTTTCGGTGGAGGACATCTGGCACAGGAACTGGTTCCTGTATTGTCACATCTGGATTTTACCTGTATTGTTGCAGATGACAGGGAAGAATTTACGAAGCCGGAACTGTTTCCGCAGGCAAAAGAAGTGCTGCAGATTGACTTTCAGGCAATTGAAAAATCCATCACGGTGCACCCGGAAGATTATATTGTAATTGTCACAAGGGGACATTTGTGCGACACGGATGCGGAGCGTTTTGCCCTGCATACGGATGCCGGTTATATTGGTGTGGTTGGAAGCCGCAGAAAGGCGAAAATTGTCTATGATAAACTTGTGGCAGAAGGTTTTTCGCAAAAACAGTTAAGTCGTGTGATTACACCGATTGGATTGGATATTGGATCGGAGACGCCGGCAGAGATTGCAGTCAGTATTGCGGCACAAATGATTCAATTTCGCGCAAGCAAATGATAGAATACAAATGTGATGAAATCACTTGTAGATAAAATTGATATGCATGGGCTGATGTTCAATGGATGGAGGATATATTTATGAAGAAAAAAATGTTAGCATCTGTTTTATGCATTGTAATGGGAGTTACATTGCTGGCAGGATGCGGAAGTAGCAACACAGACAAGAAGGAAGACAACACACAGAATGCAAAAGCAGAGGAAACAACGGTAACGCTTTTTGCGGCAAAAAGCTTAAACAGAGTTATGGACGAGCTGATCGCAGAGTACAATAAGACAAACCCGAATGTGAAGATTGTCGGAAGCTATGATAGTTCCGGAACACTGCTGACACAGATCGAGGAAGGTGCAGCCTGTGATATTTTCTTTTCCGCAGCACAGAAGCAGATGGATCAGCTGGCAGATGACGATGGACTTGTGGTAGACGGTACAAGATACAATGTTGTAAACAATCAGGTGTGCGTCGTTACATATAAGGGAAGCAACACGAAAGTTACAGGTCTTGCAGACATCGGGAAAGCATCCAGTTTTGCACTTGCTGATGGCTCTGTTCCGGTTGGAAAATATACCAGACAGGCGTTGGTCAATGCAGGAATGCTTGAGGGCGCAGATGATGTTTCTACCATTACAACTGATGAAGTTTCCAAGGCACTTGGCGGTGTGGAAATCAATGAGTGCGCAAACGTTGGAGCCGTAACATCTGCAGTCGCAGAAGGATCCAATGAAGTTGGTACCGTTTATTATTCCGATACTTATGGATTGGAAGATAAGCTTGACATTCTCGAAGTCGTACCGTATGACCTCACAGGAAATGTAATTTATCCGGTTGCAGAGGTCGTAAATAAAGAGGCAGACGATACCCAGAAGGCAGCAGCTGTTGATTTTATCAAGTTCCTTGTATCGGATGATGCAAAGGCTATTTTCCAGAAATACTATTTTGATACTGATGTAGAGAACTAAAAATACAGGAGCATGTATGGAACAAATGATTACTTATATGAGAGGACTCGACTGGAGTCCTCTTATCATTTCGTTAAAAACAGGCGTTGTAGCAACGGTTTTTTCCTTTTTCCTTGGTATTTTTGCCGCACGAAAAGTAGTGAAAGCAGGACCGAAGACAAAGGCAATTGCAGATGGTATTCTGACATTGCCGATGGTGCTTCCACCGACAGTCGCGGGCTTTTTTCTGTTACTGATCTTTAGTCTGCGTCGGCCATTTGGTTCTTACCTTTATCAGAATATGGGAAT
>URYB01000245.1 GCA_900552085.1 uncultured Lachnobacterium sp. | reverse complement strand
AATCATAAAAATAATAAAAAGAGCCGTCCTGCGCCCGGGTAGGGTGAGAAGCTCTGCCGGCCTCTCTGTTCTTCTGAAAATACTTGTCGATCATATTGTGGATGACCCGGAAACGATGACCCAGATGGTCCGGTTTTCCATTTTTGCAAGACATATCTGCACTCCTCTTCTTAATTATTTTTCTGTATTGACAATATAAAAATCATGGTCTAACATATATTGTTAGCACACTAACTTTCAAAAAGCAACCCGCTTTTTATAAGTTTGTGAATATTTCAGAAAGAGGGGACATTATGTTAAAAACACTACTTGCACAGGTCAAAGAGTTTACGAAGTCATCCATTCTGACTCCGGTCTTTGCCTTCTGTGAAGTCATCATGGAAATGATCATTCCGCTTCTTATGGCTTCCATCATTAATGAGGGTGTGAACAAAGGCGACACCCATCATATTTACGTAACCGGTGGCATTATGATCATTACTGCCATCTTCTCCCTGACCTTCGGTTTGCTGGCTGCCAAATACGGTGCCATGGCTTCTATGGGTCTTGGACGAAACCTGCGCAAAGCAATGTTTGAGAAAATTCAGACATATTCCTTTGCCAATATCGACAAATTCAGTACTTCGAGTCTTGTCACACGACTGACTACCGACGTCACAAACATCCAGAACTCTTACCAGATGATTCTGCGTATGTGCGTCCGTGCATTGTCTACACTGATCGTGGCAATGTTCATGTCATTTTTCATCAATCCGAAACTTGCCTGCATCTATCTGGTTGCGGTCATCCTGCTTGGCGGATGTCTTGCCTTCATCGTGCGCCGCGCCATGAACTACTTTCAGGAAGCGTTCAAAAAATACGATGATCTGAATGAAAGTGTACAGGAAAATGTATCCGCGATCCGCGTTGTAAAAGCCTATGTACGTGGCGATTATGAAAAAACGCGTTTCAAAAAAGCAAGCCAGAACATCTACAACATGCTTTTCCGTGCAGAATCCGTTGTCGTATGGAACTCGCCACTGATGCAGTTTACCGTATACTGCTGCATTCTTCTGATCAGCTGGTTCGGTGCACATATGGTCATTGGTTCAACGTTGGATACCGGTGATCTTATGGCAATGCTTACCTATTGTATGAACATTCTGATGAGCCTGATGATGCTCTCCATGGTATTCGTTATGATTTCCATGAGTATCGCAAGTGCACGACGTATCGCAGAAGTCATCAATGAGGAAAGCACACTGCATAACCCAAAAAATCCATGCTATGACATCAAAGACGGAAGCATTCGCTTTGAGCATGTTACTTTCCGCTACTCTGCTTCTGCCGAGGTTCCGGTACTGGATGATATCAATCTATCCATCGCCTCCGGAGAGACCATCGGTATCGTCGGCGGAACCGGAAGTTCCAAATCATCTCTGGTCAACCTGATCAGCCGCCTTTACGATGTCAACGAAGGTGCGGTCTATGTCGGCGGCAAAGATGTCCGCAGCTACGATCTGGATACGCTGCGAAATGAAGTGTCCGTTGTTCTGCAGCAAAATGTGCTTTTTTCGGGCAGCATTCTTGACAATCTTCGCTGGGGTGATCCGAACGCAACCGAAGAACAATGCATCGAAGCCTGCAAACAGGCGTGTGCAGATGAATTCATCCAGACATTTCCGGACAAATACAACACCCACATCGAACAGGGTGGAACCAACGTATCCGGTGGTCAGAAACAGCGTCTGTGTATCGCACGCGCCCTGCTGAAAAAGCCAAAAGTGCTGATTCTCGATGATAGTACCAGCGCCGTGGATACCGCAACAGATGCCCGCATCCGCAAAGCATTCCGCGAAGCGATCCCGGGAACAACAAAGATCATTATTGCACAGCGTATCTCTTCGGTTATGGATGCCGATCATATTATTGTCTTAGATGACGGCCGTCTGAACGGTTTCGGTACGCACGAAGAACTTTTACAGACCAACGCTATCTACCGCGACGTCTATGAATCGCAGACACAGGGTGGCGGAGATTTTGATGAAGGAGGTGCCGCATAATGCCAGGACCAGGACGCGGACCAAAAGGTCCGAAACCAAAAATCAAAAATCCGGGAAAGCTGTTTGCAAGACTGATGGGTTATGTCTTCAAACGCTACGGCATATTGTATATTCTTGTTATCATCGGCATTTTATTAAGCGTCCTCTGTAACACACAGGGAACGATGTTTATGCAGACACTGATTGATGACTATATCACCCCAATGGTTCAGAATCACAGCAACGATTACAGCTCCCTACTGGGTGCCATCGGTCGTGTGGCCGGCTTTTATGCCCTTGGTGTCATCGCTACGTTTGCCTACAATAAGCTTTTGATCTATATTTCACAGGGAAGTATCAAACATCTGCGTGACGATCTGTTTACCCATATGCAGGATCTTCCGATCCGGTATTTTGATACGCACTCTCACGGTGACATCATGTCTGTCTACACGAACGACATCGATACCCTGCGTCAGGTCATCAGCCAGAGTATTCCACAGCTTTTAAACAGTGTGGTAACGATTGTAAACGTATTTATCTATATGATCATTTTAAATATTCCGCTTACAATCATCACTCTGATCATGGTTGCAATCACCGTGTTCGTAACTGGAAAATTTGCCTCTTTTTCCAGCCGCTACTTCCTTGCACAGCAGGAAGATCTCGGTAAAGTAAACGGTTTTATCGAAGAAATGCTAAACGGCCAGAAAGTTGTAAAAGTATTCACACATGAGCAGCAAAATATTGAAGATTTCAACAAATTAAACGATCAGCTGTTTGACAGTGCTTACAATGCCAACCGTTACTCCAACTACCTTGGACCCATCAATGCACAGATTGGAAATCTGAGTTATGTGCTCTGCGCCATGATCGGTGGTGTCATGGCTCTGGGTGGTTTCGGAGGACTCACGCTCGGAAAACTTGCAAGTTTTCTGACATTCAACAAGAGTTTCAACATGCCAATCTCTCAGGTGAGTATGCAGCTTAACAGTGTGGTTATGGCATTGGCCGGAAGTGAGCGAATCTTCAAACTTCTTGACGAGAAGCCGGAAACCGACGATGGATATGTTACACTGGTCAACGCCAGAGAAGAGAACGGTGTTTTGACTGAGACCACGGAAAACACCGGCATCTGGGTCTGGAAACACGTGCATCAGGCCGACGGTTCCGTAGATTACATCCGTCTGACCGGAGATGTCGTATTTGATGATGTGGACTTTGGATATGTTCCGGAAAAAATTGTTCTGCACAACGTCGATCTCTACGCTACCCCGGGACAGAAAATTGCCTTTGTCGGCTCCACGGGTGCCGGTAAAACAACCATCACAAACCTGATCAATCGTTTCTACGATATTCAGGACGGAAAAATCCGTTACGACGGTATCAACATCAACAAGATTAAAAAAGCTGACCTGCGCCACTCCCTTGGTATTGTACTGCAGGATACGCATCTGTTTACCGCAACCGTTATGGAAAATATCCGTTATGGTAAGCTCGATGCAACCGACGAAGAAGTATATGCGGCTGCACGCCTTGCCAATGCTGACACCTTTATCCGTCAGCTGCCAGACGGCTACCAGACCGTTCTCACTGGAGACGGAGCCAACTTAAGCCAGGGACAGCGCCAGATGATTGCCATTGCCCGCGCAGCAATCGCAAATCCACCGGTTCTGATTCTCGATGAGGCAACCAGCTCCATCGATACCCGTACCGAGCGTATCGTACAGGATGGTATGGATAAACTGATGGCCGGAAGAACGACCTTTGTCATTGCACACCGCCTGTCCACCGTCCGAAACAGTGATTGCATCATTGTACTCGAACAGGGCCGTGTCATCGAGCGTGGAAATCATGACCAGCTCATTGCAGCCAAAGGAAAATATTATCAGCTTTATACTGGAAAGAGTGTATAATTATTCGCAAAAAGCCTTCACACAGTCTCATAACCATGTGAAGGCTTTTATATATTTCATCAAATAAATATATTATTTTTTCTTTCAATGCCAAATCAATCATAGTATTCATGTTCTGCCTAAAAAAAGGTTACCTTAATTCCATCCCATGAACAGAAATAGTGCTTCGCTATGAAATAATATATAATCTTTAGAATCAAACCTAAAATCAAGAAAAAACACGCTATAATTAAAAAGAAATTATCCTTCGGTGAAATGATATTACTCCATAAAAAATTCTTAATTTCTGTTGAAGTATGATTTAATCCAAAATCTCCTACCGTAATCAGTAAGCCGGTATCCATCCATGGTGTCCACCAGATGAAACTTTTCGCTGCCATCCTTCT
>URYB01000244.1 GCA_900552085.1 uncultured Lachnobacterium sp. | reverse complement strand
TGGTACCTCCATTCTGGTAAATGCAACAATCATGTCTGTTCCACAGTTGGATGAAACATACATCCAGTAATCCATAAGACTGTCCTTTTCTGCCAACACTCTGCATAGACGATTGGCATCTTCCTCAAACGCTTTTCGAAATAATTTGCTCACATTTGGATCGGTATTCCGACCAATTCCCCTTTCACATGCCTCTATAAATTCATATATCTTGTCTAAATCACCATTTTCCTTTCCCTCTTGTAAATGCTGAAAAAACATACGCTCCGCTCTTCCGGCATTTTCTCCAATATTCGTTGAAAAACGTATTGTATCAATTATTTCCCATACATCCTTTTTTGCTTGTTTTTCCTCCATTACGTCCCCTTCTTCCATACAAGACATTTCGGATTACTTAATTCTTCCCACAATTCTTCAAATGCATCGACAAGTATCTGCGGATGCTCCACACTCTGTATCACATGATGTTTCTTTCCAAGACTATTTACAGAGGTACCAAGCGACCACACCTGTGGTTCTCTTGAATCTTCGCTCAAATTCATCAGGAATCGGTCGTGAAAAGGATATCCAAAATTTTCCCTCTGACACCGCAGTTCGACATGTATTCCATAATGATTGCTACGTTTATTCATGATCTCTTGTTGCTGTATGATCCAATCATCTGTACACATCTTGCTCTTCTCAGCTATTTCGCTCGAAGTAATTGCATAAAGCTTTACATTCATACTTTTCGTAAAATACCATGTATGCAACAAATCTTCTACTGTAAGATACGGATCCCACAAATAAACTTTTCCTGTTTTTACACGATCCATCAGCATAATGACATCGTCTAATGCTTTTTGTGATTGCATTCCTCTTCCATATTGCCTAAATTCAGCCCTTTTGTATAATTCCTGCACCCGTCTGTCATACTGACGTTTTTTGATATAATCGTCACGCATGCGAAATACCGGCGGCCCTACATGAATATCCTCCGCCCACACAGGCTCAACTGCCGCCACAACAGAACCTTTTTCATCATAAATCAGACGTTGCTCGCCATACTGTGATCCCATTTCCATTATCGTTGACATCTCTCTTATAAAACTTGTGTCCTGTCTTGACAAGATTAACTGCTTCTTTATATCAATTACTGTAGTTTTGCAAACCCGCGAAGCATCACCCACTGTAAATGTCACGTTGCAACCATTCGAATCAAATATTTGCGTTCCAAACGCAACCGTAGATTCGTCGGATGCTCCTTCTGACATCAATATAAATTGATCATCCACTTCACATTGTTCTCGAAAAGCAACATGATAGGTAAGACTTGTCTCCGTTTTGTTCGTATGGTAAAATGTTCTGACGTTTAATGATGGGAACTGAAATACAAAATTTCCCATTCTGTCAGATAATGAGAACAAATCAATCGGAATCTTATCATATATAATATCTGTCAGTTTTTTAAAATCTTGAGTTGTCCAAATATTTAAAACCGTTTTATCAATATCAAAAAAATCGATGATATAACTACCATTCCTAAAATTATTCTTCAGAACTTTGTTCACCACTTTTTCGAGGGTGCTGTCCTGCTGAATAAATACTTTGGGGACTGCTTCCAAATGCCCTACTTGTAAATCTCCATCCCCAATGTCAATTACCTGCTTTTTTCTGCCTGTACAAAGCTTTTCAAAAATACTTCTGACTTTTGATACTTCAAAAACCTTTTTTTGTACCCCAACCGAATACTTATCTGTAATTTGTTTAAATGATCCTACATTCTCTGATGTTTCCTCCACAGCGGCCCTCTCTTCGAATGAAAAAATAGTATAGATATTCGCCGCTGACCTTTCCTTTCGATTCCACAAAAAAACAGATATCATTTCACAGCAATTATAGTTTCCCAAACTCTTGCAGGAAATCAGTTCGTCATATTCTCTGAGCAAATATTCTGTTGATAAATTATCATTAATTCCGATTCCTTTAACCATAGATCTTTGCATTCGCACGGGCCCTAAAGTGGTTTCTTACATCTTCTGAAGAAATCCAGCCTTCTTCCTCTCCTGATCTTCTGCCCTCTGCCAACTCACACATCAGGCGAAGCTGGGCCTGCATCCAATCATACTTTTCTGCCCTTTCTCTGAAATACTTTCTTCTATCTATCAAAGCATCTCCTCCAAGCAATCAACAATTGCTTTGCAATAAGGCTCATATTCATCATTATTCTTATTTGAATAGTACTCTATAAAGCTTCTGATTTCATCATCCGTATAGTCCTCTTCATCAAAAACTTCTGATGCCTGTATTGCCTGCTTACGGTCTCTTTCGAGATGGAAACTGTCAAGCCCCAAATTATGTATCATATCTTGGGCAACATTAGAAGATGTCCGATTTCTAACAGCACTGATTTTACCGTTTGCCGAATACTTAAAGACCTTCTCTACTTCAATATCCGTTGGCAATAACATGTCATCTCTAAACCAATTATTCTTTCTATGGCCACAATGCTCATCTTCCAATATAGGTGTTGCTTCTCCATTACATGATGCAAACATATTTTCATACAATAAATCCCTATCTTTATAGGATTCCTGAGGATAAAAATGTTCAATGTGAGCTGAATTGTTAGAAATTCTCCTCATACAATAACAGCATATTTTCCCCTGCTCCTTAATCAAAGCTTCACGCAGTTTTCTTCTTCTTTCAATTCCATCACTATCATTGACCGCGAAATCAACTTTATAATGCGGTTGTCTGCTATTAGCTTCTACAAAGTCAGTTTTCCATTGTTCAAACCATTGAGGAGCACCATCTTTATTAATTTGTTTCACGTCTTCGTCCCCTTGATATAAGTATTCTTGCCTTAGAAACACCATCAGCATAGCCATTTGTTTTCTTATCCAGTATATCTGCAAGTTCTTCTGCTGCATTATATTTCTTATCATCAATATATTTATACATCTCATCAATCATTTTCTTGATATCCAGATTAACTGAAGATGTATTCATTACTTCCTCTAAAATAACATTTGCATCCCATCCCACAAAGGATTCATAAGTCTTAAATAAAATTTTATTATCCTCGTTATACAAATATAATAAATTGACGGAATCATCCATTTCGCCCAAAATCTGTGGAGAATGCGTTGTAATAATAAACTGAACGTTTGGAAATGTGTCTTTTAAAACATTCAATACCTTTCTCTGCCACGATGTATGCATATGCAAATCTAATTCATCGATGAGTACAACACCAGAGCCTTCTAATGGATTCTCTTTCTCCGGATTTGCTAATGCCATTCTTCTTGCTAAATCTCCAAACAAAGCTATCGTGCACTTTTCTCCATCCGATAGCTGATCAATTTTTAAAGACTTGCCGTTTTTTTTGACTTTCATTGCCAAAGGTCTTCTCTCTATCCGGATATCCTCAAATCCATCCAGCATCGCTAGCATTGCCTTTTTAACTGCCACAAGACTACTATCTTCGTATCCCGGATTTTCTCTAACCTTTATCTGATTCTCTATATCCTCCTGGTTTCTGAACCATTTAAATAAATTTCTAAAGTCTATCGTACTCTCTATTGCCTTATCAAATGCATCAAGTTTTAAGAACTGCTCCTTAGGAGCCCTAACCGGCACATCAAGCACAATTCTATTAACCCCATAATTAACAAAAATTGGCATATTTTTGTTGTCCGGTTCCTCTATCCAATTGCCATTTCCATCATCGTATCCTTTTTGTATATATAACACTTGAAACTTGTCGGTCAACTTTTTAAGAGCGTTTGTATTTCTTTTTTCACCTTTAGCTCTGTCAATTGCCCGTTCATAACATATGCTTTCTCCATCCCCGAAGCCAAAATCTGCATTTATACTGGCCAAAGACTTTCCATAACTAATATAATCCTCATGAAATTTCGCAGTCTTGCTCCTAACAGTTCCCATCAATTTTGCAATGATATCTGCATATAATAAATCTATAGCCTGAAGTATTGTTGACTTGCCAACACCATTCACACCAAAGATAACTGTTGTCTTCCCATCAAGCTTTATTTCCAGATTGTCTATCCCCTTGAAATTTTGCAATGTTATCGAATTAAGCTTCATATTCCTACCTCACAATAACTCTTCAGATTCAATAAAAAGAATCCGCTATACTATGCTTATAGTATAACGGATTGATTATCAAAAAACAATTACATTTCAATCATACTTCTTTTATTGTCTCAACTACCGCTTTACATCTCTTTTTATAAAAGGCGATGCCATAAAGCGTCATATTGTGGCGGCCATCATTTTTCAGATACTCAGAATATCTTCGACCACTGACTTGTTTTATTGCC
>URYB01000243.1 GCA_900552085.1 uncultured Lachnobacterium sp. | reverse complement strand
TTCCACCGATCACTGCACCATTTTCGGCAGCTTCCTCCATTGTCATTCCGTCAATATCTGTGGTCGTATTAGACATGCTATCATATGTATCATCATACATACTGCCATCCATCTGTGTCAGACCATCAAACGCTTTCTGTACTGCCTTATTGACTTTTTCTAATTCCTTGTCACTTAAGTTCTGTGTATTGTCGATAGTATTATAAGATCCCATCGATACATTGAACAGATAGTTATCTCCATCCGGATCTTTCACCCAATTATAGGAATTCAGTGCATATGGCATATCTTTATAATTGCCATTCATTAACAGATCACTGATAGAAGATGCGATTGCATTTGCAATCTCTGCATCGGATTCCTTGATTTCTTTGTTAAAGGCAATCATGATGGCACCCTTCTTATCATCCATTGCCTTACGCAATGCCTTTGGAATGTCATAAACATCATCTACGGTCACTTTGTTCTGGTATGCCATATTATACTTCAGGGAATTTGCAGCCGGGAAGAAATCATGATCCCAGGTCTGCTCCTGTCCCCACATAGAATCTGTCATATTAAAATGTGCATAGTTTCCATTTCCCTGATCAGAATAAATATCTGTAATATACCAGTCTCCATCAATCTTGACCAGATCCCAGGAATGATATTTTTCTGTGTTGTGTTCAACCATACACTCGATATCCATCATCTGCATGAACATACGGAAAGTTGTCGCATATCCGACACATACCGCATTGTGATACTTTAATACACCATATGGATTATCGCAATCTTCCTGTGTACTTGGAATTACGGTCAGTGCTCCGCTGTCATACTGCAAAGAAGAAGTCATCCAGTCATAGACCGCTTTCTCCTTTTCAAAGTCGGACATGCTGTCTTTGATCTTCATCTCTTTTAAGGCATCCTTTGCCATATCCAGCGTTTCCTTCTCACGATCGGTCAGCTTGGATGTATCTCCGGATTTGTAAGCATCTGAAATATTTGTCGTTGGCTTAATCTCATACTGCTCAGCAATGGTAACATAATCTTCCGTTGTCTCTTCGTTCTGATCCTCATTCTGTGTTGCAATATAAGATTTCAATGTTGCAAGGTTAAATGCGGAAAGTGTCGTACTACCCACAACACCTGCTGTCAATACAACAGCTACAACCGCCTTCCATGCTCCCTTTCCTTTCTTCTGTGGTACAGGGTTCATCTCCGGCACCTGATTTGGTACACTTCCATTTATCATAGTCTCATTTGTTTCCATAGTCTTTTCCTTTCTTTTCCTTTCTTTCTCTTTGCTTCGATTTTGATGTTGCTTTGATTATAGCGGAAAAAAAAGGAAAAATACCAATCTTCAAAGAAACTTAAAAATTAATTAAGAAAGGACCAATTTTGATCAATGGTCCTCCTCGATATGCTCCCTTCCCTGAGCAATAATTGTACGCACATGGCCATCTGCCAGCGAGTAAAAAATCGACTTTCCTTCTCTGCGGCTGTTGACCAGTTTGTTCTGTTTTAAAATGCGAAGCTGATGGGATATTGCCGACTGCGTCATATGAAGCGCTTCCGCAAGATCGCATACACACACTTCCGCTTCAAATAATACAAACAGGATTCGAATTCTGGTGGAATCTCCAAAAACTTTAAAAAGTTCCGCCAGATCATATAATTCTGTTTCTTCCGGCATCGTGTCATTTACGATTTTCAGCAGATCCTCATGCACACACTCTTCACTGCAGCATTCCACTTCTGTTGTCTTTTCTTCCATAGTTTTCCTTTCATCATTATAATTTCTTTACAAATAATGCACGGACTGCATTCAGGACTGCAATTACCATAACACCTACATCCGCAAAAATTGCTACCCACATATTGGCAATACCGATGGCTCCAAGCAAGAGACAGATCAGTTTGATACCAATTGCAAAGTAAATGTTTTCATATACGATGCGCAGACATTTCTTTGCGATCCGAATTGCCTTGGCGATCTTGATAGGATCATCATCCATCAAAACGACATCCGCAGCTTCGATTGCCGCATCCGATCCAAGTGCTCCCATGGCAATACCAATATCGGCACGGGAAAGTACCGGTGCATCATTGATTCCATCTCCAACGAACGCCAATGTTTCTTTTTCCTGTTTCTGTTCCAGAAGACGCTCTACCTGTGTTACCTTGTCTGCCGGAAGCAGCTTGCTGTGTACTTCGGTAATTCCAACTTCAGCAGCCACCTGCTGTGCGACGCGGTCATCATCACCGGTGAGCATGACCAGACGGTCCACACCGGCTGCCTTAAGCTTTTTCATAGCCTCTGCCGCATGTGGTTTGATGACATCCGCGATCAGAATGTGTCCTGCATATACATTGTCAATGGCAAGATGTACGATAGTACCCACACAATCACAGGTACGATATTCAATGCCAAGCTTTTTCATCAGTTTGTCGTTGCCGGCCGCCACCTGATGACCATCAACCGTTGTAATCACACCATGCCCACTGATTTCCTGTACATCGGTCACGCGGGTATGATCCAGTTTCTTTCCATAGGCTTTCTGCAGACTCACACTGATTGGATGTGTACTGTGACATTCAGCTAAAGCCGCATATTCCAAAAGATGTTCTTCCTCTGCGGTGTATTCCGGCTGACAGGTTCCATCCGCTTTCTTATGTTCACTGCAGGAATGCTGATGAATTCCACATACTTCAAACACCCCCTGTGTAATGGTTCCTGTTTTATCAAAGACAACGGTCTTTGTCTGTGCCAGTGTTTCCAGATAGTTTGAACCTTTGACAAGGACACCTGCCGCACTCGCTCCGCCGATTCCTGCGAAGAAACTAAGCGGAATACTGATAACAAGAGCGCAAGGACAACTGATAACAAGGAATGTCAGTGCTCGGTAGATCCACTCACCCCAGTCTGCCGGAAGTCCCATAAAAATCATGCGCACAAGCGGCGGAATAATTGCCAGTGCAAGTGCACCGTAACATACTGCCGGTGTATAATAATGTGCAAATTTCGAAATAAAATTCTCGGAACGGGATTTCTTGGAGCTGGCATTCTCCACCAGATCCAGAATCTTGGAAACTGTGGATTCTCCAAACTCTTTCGTTGTCTGAATCTTTAACAGACCGGACAGATTGATGCATCCACTGATAATCTCCTCACCTATGGTAACTTCACGCGGAACACTCTCTCCTGTCAGTGCACTTGTGTTAAGTGTAGATTTACCTTCTACAACAACACCATCAATCGGTACCTTTTCGCCAGGCTGTACAACAATGATGCTGCCAATCTCAACTTCATCCGGATCAACTTTTTCCAACTGTCCATCGCGCTCAATATTAGCATAATCCGGACGAATGTCCATCAGTTCGCTGATGTTACGACGGCTTTTTCCTACTGCATAACTCTGGAACAATTCACCGATCTGATAGAACAGCATTACGGCTACACCTTCTTTGTAATCGCCCAAAGCGATCGCTCCGACGGTAGCCACAGCCATAAGAAAGTTCTCATCGAAAACCTGCTTATTCAGGATTCCCTTTCCCGCCTTCTTTAATATATCATATCCAATCACCAGATACGGAACCATGAACAGAATGAATTCCACCCATCGGTTCAATGTAACAAATTTTGCAAGCACTGCCAAAGCAATCATCAGGACAGCTGCTACAATAATACGTACCAGCATTTTTTTCTGCTTTTTATTCATACTCTGCTCCTTTCTGTGAGCTCCAGTCCTCAGAGAAGTCAAACGGCTCCGAGTATTTATCCCGAAGCCGCTTACGTTTTCTCATCTTTTCATTCTATTAAATATAGATTTCACAATCGTCTTCTACTTTTTTGCAATTTTTAAGCACATCCTGCATAACGGCTTTTGCGTCAGTGCCTTCCTCAAATTCAACGTTCATCTTAAGAGTCATAAAGTTAACGGTTGCGTCCTTTACACCTGCAGTTGCCTTAGCAGCTTCCTCCATTTTATTTGCACAGTTTGCGCAGTCTACCTCGATCTTATATGTCTTCTTCATAATAAATTCCTTTCCGGGGGATTCCCCATTTGCTTTTCATTCCATCAACATATGAACAATTATTCATATGTTTGTTTTTATTATAGCACCATACATCATTCTGTCAACTGTTTTTTCACTTTTTCTCTCATAATCTTCAACTTGCACGTTTATTGACGAATTAATGGTAAAATGTCATAATTAAATGATAAAAAACACATTTTCTTAAACATATCTCACAATTATATGTAAGAGGTTCAAGGAGGAGGATATTGTTATGAAAAATCTCAAAGTCCGCACAAAATTAAACCTGATTCTGACTTTGGTAATTTTACTTGTAGTATTAGTGAGTAT
>URYB01000242.1 GCA_900552085.1 uncultured Lachnobacterium sp. | reverse complement strand
CGGCATACGAGATTTTCACGTGACTGGAGTTCAGACGTGTGCTCTTCCGATCTGTTCTGCCATCATGGCATCGAGTTCTTCCGGTGTGGCATCACCCAGGTTATCACAGATGTGGTTCATTTTTTCTTCGAGTGCAAAGAGACTGGAAAAAGCATTTTTTAACACATCATAGATGGTCTGGCCTTTTTCTAACACGGCATGCTGATCGAGGTAGCCGACGTGGATGTTTTTGGCCCATTCGATTTTGCCCTCATCCGGCTGCAGATGTCCGGTGATGATGTTCATGAAAGTGGATTTTCCCTCGCCGTTGGCACCGACGAATCCGACATGTTCGCCTTTTAACAGGCGGAAGGTGACATCCTTTAAGATGGCGCGGTCACCGAAACCATGATTTAAATGTTCTACGTTTAATATACTCATAATTACCTCATTCATTTTGGATTTGTGTAAAAAGTCTGCAAAGCATGCAAACAGCAGTATTTTACCATGAGAGAACGGTTTTGAAAAGAACAAAGAAAGCATAGGCTTTGAAATGGTTTTGTGGTATAATAAATTGGTTTATACTGACAAAAGACAGAAAGAGGAAAACAGTTTTAATGAGTATCAGTAATGGAATCCCAAAGGATTTTTATAAATTATTTAACAGTAAATATATGGAGTATTACCAGAAGTCGCTGGTAATGCTTTATGAGGAATCCAGTCAGGCGTACTCCCTGTTGGGACTGACCGAGGAAGAGTGTCAGGCGATCATCAATGAGATGGTCGCGGACAATACGTTAGACTGGAGCGAGGAACAGTACGAGGACGAAGGAAAACTGATCACCAAGTCCAATATGGCATCGATCATGCTTGGCAATCTGGAGAACTGGGGCTGGCTGCGAAGAGATTACGACGAGCAGCTGAACAGTTATGTGGTATCATTTCCGGATTACAGTCAGATGTATGTGGACTTGTTCCAGAGATTGTACAGTGAGGCAGACAGTCAGGAACGCGAAAGCCTGCTGTCGGTGTACAGTTATCTCTTTACGTACCGTTCCGCAAGAGAGAAGGACAACGACATTTTAAAAAGCGCATTACAGACGTCCAAAGCCCTTCTGCAGATGCTTTCTAATATGCAGGAGGGCATTCGTGGGTATTTTGAGGAACTTTCCAAAAAGAAAACGTTCCTTGGAATCCAGGAAGTGCTTGTGGAGGAAATCAATAATACAGACAGTAAAAAATATGCGATTCTCACGACGACAGACAGCTTTTACCGCTACAAGGAAGAAGTCAAAGAGTTATTGGATGCCAATCTTACAGAGACGCAGGAGCGGCAGCAGATGTACGAGGCAAAACGCGCGGAAATCCAGAAAGACACAATCTTCTGGCACCGCAATGAGCGCCTGATCCAAAGCTGTGTGGATGCGCTGGATTTATTGTATCTGATCAACCGCGAGTTCGATGGAATTGAGCGCAGATACAACCGCCTGATTGAACAGAAGAAGATTTTCGCAAAGCGTGCAGCGGCGCGTATCCGCTATATTCTTGTGGAGGGAGATATCGAGGAAGACCGCGCCAAGGTGCTGGTGAAGTTACTGAATGTTTCTTCGCACAAGGATGAGATCATCGAAAAGCTTGGTGAGGGAATGCGGTTTTCATCAAGTCCTCGTGTGATCAAGGACCGCAGCTTTATGCGGCCACGAAACAGTGGAAGACGTGAATTTATGCCGCAGCTTCCACCGGAAGAAACAGAAGAGAATGGAAGGCTGGATGACTTTGTTGTAAAACCACTTTACACGAAGGGAGAAATCCGGGCATTCCGGGAGCAGAACGAGAAGGACGGTGTGTTCCATGTGACGGAAGATACGGTACACTCGGTGGAAGATTTAGAGAAGCTTCTGTTCGTATGGCAGGAAGAAACGGAAAAATACGATCCGAAGACCGAGATTGCCATCGACGAGGAATTTACCACAGACGAAGGATTCCGGTATTCGGGATTTACAATATCAAAAAAGTAGCATGGGCTGATGTTCAATTAACAAGGGGAACTTATGGAAAATTATTTGGAAACGCTTTCCATCACGGAAGCGGATAAATTAAAGAAAACCATTGCGGCACTGTTTCGGCAGACCTGTATTTTGCAGGAAAAGTATGATCCGGTCACACTGGTACCGCGGGATAATGAACAATATGAAATCTGTGCGCGCCACCGCGTGTTTATTGAGGAATATCTTTCCATCATGGGATGCGAACTGGTGCATGACAGTGAGGAACACATTTTTCGTCTGGTCGGCGAAGGGGTGGATGTGGAAACACTTTCGAAGACAACCACGATCATTGTGCTTCTGACAAAGATGATCTACCGTGACAAAATTATGGGACACGGGCTGGCAGCGACTGTCACCAGTCTCGAAGAACTTCGCGAATACGGAAAGAACGCGAATCTGCTGAATCAGAGGCTGACGGAAGCCGAGTGGAATGAGGCGCTTTCCGTGATGAAAAAGCACCAGATCATTGATTATCCGGGTGCGTTGCGGGATTTAGATGACCGGACACCGATTTATATTTACAGTACGATCAATTTGTACTGTAGTTCAGCGATGATGAACGAATTATTAGATGCATACAGAGAGGAGCTTGCGGCAGATGAAACAATCGAAGAAGATATTCACCCGGATGGTGCTCAATAACTGGGGTGGAATGAATCATGAAGTCATTTATTTCCATGAATTCGTCAACCTTTTCAGTGGAAAAAGCGGTTCCGGAAAATCGACCGCGATGGATGCCATGCAGGTGGTACTCTATGGAAGTGTTGCAAGTGACTTTTTAAACAAAGCAGCAGATGATACAAAGAACAAGCGAAGTGTTTTAAGCTATCTGCGCGGTGAGCAGAAAGATGGTTCTGCCAACCGTCAAGATCAGGATTTCTATGCGCAGATCGTACTGGAACTGGAAGACACCGGAACACAGACGCACAGCTGTATTGGCGTCACATTTGAAGTGGGACATGCCGATCAGGACTTGCGCAAATACTATTTCTTCAGCCATGCCGGAAAATTTCCGGAGGATGATTACTTGGGAGCGGACGGACTGCCGTATTCGACAGCACAGATCCGTCAGCTCGTGCAGTCCCGTGCAGGTTCCGGGGAAAAAGCCGGACGCATGAACATCAACCGTATTTATCCGACGAAAGAAGCATACATCAGTACCGTTAACGAAGTGATTTTCGGTTCGGTGAATGCGAGCCGTTTCAAGACCATGGAAAAAAGCGCGATTGCACTTCGCATGGCAAACGGTACGGGACAGTTCATCAAAGATTATATGTTCCCAAAGAGTGAGGAGAACACGATTTCTGCCATCAGCGATCAGCTGGCGGCATACCGTGAAATCAAGGAGCGTGTGGAGACACTGGAGAATCAGATCACGTTGCTGGACGAAATCCAGCAGCATGACCGTGCGCTGACAACGGCGCGGGCAGATCTCGTCCGCGTGGAAGCAACGCTTCGCATTGTGGATATTGAAGATAAGAAAGTACAGTTAAAAGTTCGCCACGAAGAACTGGCAGAGATACAGAAAGCCATCGAAGAACTTCGCACACAGGCGAAGGAAATCCAGTTCCAGCTTTCCGGAAAGCGTGAGGAACTTTCAAAGGTTCAGGCAGAACTGATCGCTACCGATTTTAAGAAAAAAGAACAGCAGTTAAAACAGATCGAGGATACGATCCGGCTGTGTGAGCGTGAGGTGGATGACTGGCAGAGTCTGACACTCCGGTTGCAGAAATGGATCGATACCGACGGCATCACGGATTACGTGAGCAATTCCATCTATCATCTCATCGAAGATTTCGGTAAAGAGGAAGTCTCGCAGGAGATGATCGAAAAACTGCGCAATGGATTAAAAGATATCCATGAAATGATCAACGAGGAACTGGAAGATCAGAAGTCACAGTGCCGGAAAATTGAACAGGAACACAGAGAAAAGAAAGAATACTTAGAAGATTTAAAGAGTGACAAGAAACATTACAAGAGTGCATTAAAGGAAGTGCGCAGACGCTTGCAGGAAGAACTGTCGACCCGCTATCAGCAGACGGTGCATGTACATGTACTGGCAGATCTGTTTGATATTACGGATGATGAGTGGCGAAATGCCATCGAAGGCCGTATGGGACGCAGCAAGTACAGCCTTGTCGTGGAACCGCAGTATGCACTTGCTGCGGCAAAGATTTTCCGCAATATGAAAAAAGCAGAGTATGAAGTTGTCGACTTGCTGGATACGGCAGCGATTGAGCGGGATCAGCCAAAGGCACAGGAAGGCACGTTATATGATTGTGTGGAGACCGATCTGGACTATGTGGATCTGTGCCTGCAACGTTATCTTGGTCACATTGTAAAA
>URYB01000241.1 GCA_900552085.1 uncultured Lachnobacterium sp. | reverse complement strand
TGAAACGTTCCTATCATTTAGATTGGTTTCCAGAGGATGGAGCGGCTTATCCGGTGCGCATTTTCCTGATGAAGGATGAGGTGATGGTAACACTGGATACATCAGGAGATTCCCTGCATAAGAGAGGTTATCGTCTGCTGACAAGTAAGGCGCCTTTGACCGAGACACTGGCAGCAGCATTGATTATGCTGACACCGTGGAAAAAGGATCGTATTCTTGTAGACCCGTTTTGCGGAAGTGGAACCTTTCCTATCGAGGCAGCGATGATGGCTGCGAACATTGCACCGGGAATGAACCGTACGTTTACAGCAGAGAAGTGGACGAATCTGATTCCGCGCCAGTTGTGGTACGATACCGTCGAAGAAGCGCAGGAACTGGTAAACACCGACATTGAGGTGGATATTCAGGGATATGATATCGATGGCGAAGTGGTCAAGGCGGCAAGAGAAAACGCAAAGCGTGCGGGCGTAGATCATCTGATCCATTTCCAGCAGCGTGCAGTGGCGGATCTTCATCATCCGAAGAAATACGGATTTATCATTACGAACCCTCCATACGGAGAGCGTCTGGAAGAGAAGGCGGACCTGCCGGAGCTGTATACGCAGATTGGGAAAGCGTATGAGGGGCTGGATTCCTGGTCAATGTATATGATTACCAGCTATGAGGATACGGAGCGCTATATTGGACGAAAAGCGGACAAAAACCGTAAAATTTATAACGGCATGATCCGGACCTATTTCTATCAGTTTTTGGGGCCAAAGCCACCAAAGAGAACACAAAAAGAAAATAATTGACAAACATTGGATGACAGAGTGAGGTAGCAATGAAATATTCGAAACGATACATCGCTTTTACAGTGGTGATTTTGTTTGTTTTTTTGGTTAAATTCCATGTTTTAGGCGTGGATAATGCCAGCGTGGGACGCTTCCGTGGAGGAACGCTTGATTCGGAAGTGTGGAATCCGCTGGTGGCAAAGGATGTGAATTCGAGTCAGGTAAAAGCCGTGATCGACAATCAGGAATATACAAGCGATCAGGCTGGATTTTATATGAACAAGGACCGCAATATCATGGTTCCGGTGTCCATGCTTCGAGATGCATTGAACTGCAGCGCGCATGTATATGATAACGACTGCCTGCTTGTGGAAAAACATAATTTATCCGTGTCGTTATCATTAGATGAAAAGAAAGCGTATGTAAACGGAGAAGAGGAGAAGATAAAATCAGGATTGACAAAAGTGGGAGGCGAACTGTATGTAAGTCTCGATGATTTGTCAAATCTGCTTGGATATAATTGTGATTTTGATATTACGAAAAATACGGTTGTAGCTGCGGACACGGATACGAGTGCCCTGGTTCCTGCTTATTTTGATCTGCGGGAAAAAGGCAGGGTTTCCCAGATCCGTAATCAGGGAACCTATGGAACCTGCTGGGCGTTTGCTGCGACGAGTGCGCTTGAGTCTTCGCTTTTGCCGGAAGAGAAGTATCTGTTTTCTGTAGACAATATGAGTATGAGCAATTCTTTTAATGCGAACCAGTACGATGGTGGCGAATATACCATGGGTATGGCATATTTAGCGGCATGGCAGGGACCGGTTCTCGAAAAGGATGATCCGTATGGAGATGGTGTGTCTGACGATACATTAAAGGCGGTCAAGCATGTACAGGAAATGCAGATTATTGATGGTAAAGATTACGAGGGAATCAAAGAAGCGGTATTTAAATACGGCGGCGTGGAATCTTCTCTTTACAGCACGATAAGAAGTTCACAGGACAGCTCGGTTTATTATAACCGGGAAAACAGTGCGTACTGTTATATCGGTACGGAAAAGCCGAATCACGACGTTGTAATCATCGGATGGGATGACAACTATCCGAGGTCCAATTTCAATACGCAGCTGGAGGGAGACGGCGCTTTTATCTGCCAGAACAGCTGGGGAAGCGATTTTGGAGAAGATGGAATTTTCTATGTGTCTTATTATGATACCAATATTGGTACGCATAACGTGGTCTACACGCGTGTAGATGACACAGACAATTATGACAATATTTACCAGAGTGATCTCTGTGGCTGGGTTGGCAAGATGGGCTATGACAGCGAGCAGATCTATGGAGCCAACGTATTTAAAGCAAAGGGAAATGAAAAACTTTCTGCGGCAGCTTTCTATGCGACAGGTGCCAATACAGAATATGAATTGTATGTCGTACACGATTTTAAGAATGAAAAATCGTTTGCAAATCGTGAAAAACTGGCATCCGGCGTTGTGAAAAAGGCAGGATATTACACGATTGATTTTGACGAGCAGCAGTTGAAAGCCGGTGAGAAATACGCAATCGTATTGTATGTGAAAACGCCGGGATCGAAGCATCCGCTGGCAATCGAATATGATACGGGCGAGAGCATTCTGCAGGGTGTGGATCTCGATGATGGCGAGGGTTATATCAGCCTGAATGGAAAGAAATTTGTCAATGTAAAAGAAAAGCGTGAGTGCAATCTTTGCATCAAGGCATTCACAAGGAACTAACAATGGATGAAAGAGTACTAAAGTGGATCACCATTATGATGTCGGTACTGACCGTAGTGGTGGTCATAGGATTGCAGGGCTTTCCGGATCTGCATGCAAAAGCGGTGATGGCAGCAGAGCAGCAGGAGGAACTCAAGGGCGGAAGCCTGATTGCGACGGCGGCACCTGCACAGATTGTAAAAGAAGATGAAAGTCTTCATGCGCAGCTGAAGATCGGACTGCCGACAGAACTGAAAAAAGAAGATGTTCAAATTGAAAATGATTATGTGACACAGACGGTGTACATTCGTTTCCCCGGTGGTACGGAGGATTATTTCCAGAAATACAAGATCCGGGGCAGCAGCGATCATATCGCATCCTTGTCTTATTATAAAGATGGTGATGACGGTGTGATTGCCCTGACGCTGGACAAGGTATATGAACTTTCGCAAAAATACAGAAAAGGTGGTCTCTATCTGGATTTCATCGATCCACATGATATTTATGACAAAGTGGTCGTTATTGATGCGGGACATGGAAGCCGTGCAGCAGGTGCTGTCAAGCTGGGCGTGTCGGAAAAGGATATCGATCTGGACATCCTTTTACAATTGAAGAAATTGTTTGACGCATGTCCGGATAATATTGGTGTCTATTATACCCGGACCGCAGATACGAACCCGACGCTGGATCAGCGCGTACAGCTGGCAAATAAGGCGGATGCGGATATTTTTATCAGTATCCACAATAATTCTTCGGCAACAGGTAATTTTACGCAGACAAGCGGTACACAGGTCATGTACAGTGAGTCGGATGATTCAAAGTTGTCGAGCAAAAAACTGGCGAAGATCTGTCTGGATGAAGTTTCGGAGAGTTTTGACAGTTATAATCGTGGCCTGCTTGCGGGAGACAGCATTTATATTATCCGTACAAGCAAGGTCCCGGTGGCGCTGATAGAAGTTGGATTTATGACAAATTATGATGAATTGGATAAGCTGAAGTCTCAAAAATACCAGAAGAAAGCAGCACAGGGTATTTACAATGCAATCATGGAGGCTTTTGAGGAGGGATATTAAAATGAAAAACATTATTTTTGCAACCGGTAACAAAGACAAAATGCGTGAGATCCGCGAGATTATGGCAGATTGTGACGTACAGATCCAGTCCATGAAGGAGGCTGGCATTCAGGTGGACATTGTGGAAGATGGTAAGACATTCGAGGAGAATGCATTGATCAAGGCGAGAGCAATCGCAGCACATACGGATGCCATTGTTTTAGCGGATGATTCCGGACTGGAGATTGATGCGCTCAACAAAGAACCAGGAGTATATTCCGCACGCTATATGGGCGAAGATACTTCTTATGATATCAAGAACCAGAATCTGATTGACCGTCTCGATGGTGTACCGAAAGAAAAGCGTACGGCCCGTTTCGTCTGTGCAATTGCAGCGGTACTTCCGGATGGAAAGGAACTTGTTACAAGGCAGACCATGGAAGGCTATATCGGCTGGGAGCCGGAAGGCGCCAACGGATTTGGTTATGATCCGATTTTTTATCTGGATGAGTTCGGATGTTCTTCCGCAACCATTTCTCCAGAACAGAAAAATGCAATCAGCCACAGAGGAAAAGCGTTGCGTGCGATGAAAGAACTTTTGATCGAGCAGGAAAAAAAGAATTAAAAAACCCCTGAAAAACGCGGATATTTGCGCTTTTGTATATGAAATTGAAAAAAAATAAAAAAATTTGAAAAAAAGTGTTGACTTTCTATGTGGGCTATACTATAATCATTCTTGCGTCACGGATGAGACGCACAAATGAATAAGCCTTCGGGGTGTGGCTCAGCTTGGCTAGAGCGCCTGGTTTGGGACCAGGAGGTCGCAGG
>URYB01000240.1 GCA_900552085.1 uncultured Lachnobacterium sp. | reverse complement strand
GCCCGATGGGCCAAGGGTAAATTGTTGTTGACGAGCCCCCCGCCATGCTCGATCCGAACGGACGTAAGGAAGTCATCGAGACCGCACATGCCTTAAACCGTGAGAAGGGTGTTACCATCCTTCTGATCACGCATTATATGGAAGAAGTGGTAGGCGCGGATTACGTTTATGTGATGGAAAAAGGAAAAATCGTTATGGATGGTACACCGCGTGAGATTTTCTCAAAGGTGGACGAGCTGAAAGCACACCGTCTGGATGTACCACAGGCAACACTTGTTGCAGATGAACTTCAGAAAGCGGGAGTTCCGATTCCATCAGGAATCCTGACCAGAGAAGAACTGGTCGATGAAATTATGAAGCTGGCATAGAAAGTTGAATGAAGGAATAGAAGATGTCTATCATACTCGATAAAATTAATTACAGTTACAGTGAAGGAACTGCATATCAGATCCAGGCACTGAAAAATGTAAATTTGGAAATAAAAGATGGTCAGTTTATCGGTGTCATCGGACATACCGGCTCAGGAAAGTCTACATTGACACAGTTGCTGAATGGACTGTTAAAAGCGACCAGCGGTCATATTTATGTCGATGGTGAGGATATTTATGACGAAGATTACGATATGAAAAAACTTCGTAATAAGGTCGGACTTGTATTTCAGTATCCGGATCATCAGTTGTTTGAGACAACCAATTTCGAAGATGTCTGCTTTGGACCGAAGAATCAGGGACTTGACCGAAAGACGGTGGAGCTACGCGCTTATGAGGCTTTGCGTCAGGTAAAATTCCCGGAAGACTTATATTATCAGCCACCGTTTGATTTGTCCGGAGGCCAGAAGCGCCGTGTGGCAATTGCTGGAGTGCTTGCCATGAAACCGGATGTGCTGATTCTGGACGAGCCGACTGCAGGGCTTGATCCGGCCGGAAGGGATGAGATACTTGGTCTCGTGTCGGATATGCATAAGAATCTTGGCATTACGATCATACTTGTTTCGCACAGCATGGAAGATGTGGCTGAGTATGTGGAACGGATCATTGTAATGAACCAGGGCGAAGTGATGTATGATGCACCGCCGAAGGATGTGTATGCCCATTACAGGGAATTGGAGGCCGTTGGTCTGGCAGCACCACAGGTTACGTATCTGATGCATGATCTGGCCAGCCGTGGACTTGCCGTGGACACCAGTGCAACAACCGTAAAGGAAGCTGCAAAGGCAATCGCAGAAGCTTTACGACGATCATAAGGAGAAAATATGTTAAGAGATATCACTCTGGGCCAGTATTATCCGGCGGATTCCGTCGTACATAAACTGGATCCCCGTGTAAAACTGTTTGCAACTTTGATTTATATCATTGCATTATTTACATTTCGAGGAATTCTTGGATTGGCTTTGATCACAGGAATGCTGATTTTTATGATTAAAATTTCCAAAGTTCCGTTTAAGTTTATTGTAAAAGGTCTCAAGGCAATTGTAGTATTACTTTTGATCACTGCAGTGTTCAATCTGCTTTTTACACCGAGTGGAACGCAGCTCTGGCACTGGGGACCATTTTATATTACCAGCACCGGTATCATGAATGCGGTACTTATGACAATCCGACTCATTTATCTGATCATTGGCACCTCACTTATGACACTGACAACAACACCGAACCAGTTGACGGATGGTTTGGAAAAAGCGCTTGGTGGACTCAACCGGATTCATATTCCGGTACATGCAATTGCCATGATGATGTCCATTGCGCTTCGTTTTATTCCAATTTTAATAGAAGAAACCGACAAGATCATGAAAGCACAGATGGCAAGAGGTGCAGATTTTGAAAATGGTAATCTGATTCAGAAAGCCAAGAATATGATTCCGCTTTTGATTCCGCTTTTTGTATCTGCATTTCGGCGTGCCGATGATCTGGCGATGGCAATGGAAGCCCGCTGTTACAATGGTGGCGACGGAAGAACCAAGATGAAACCGCTGCGTTACAATAAGACAGACCGCATCGCTTATGTGATCCTGCTTGTATTCTTAGCGCTTGTGATTGCAGCAAGAATTCTGCTTTCCTGGCCGCAGTAACCGATAGGAACGAATTGTATGCGTGTAAAAATGATAGTTGCCTACGATGGCACGAATTATAGTGGCTGGCAGGTTCAGCCAAATGGAATTACCATTGAACAGAAGCTCAATGAGGCGCTGACCGCGCTTTTAAAGGAAGAAATTAAAGTCACGGGAGCCAGTCGCACAGATGCCGGTGTGCATTCCCTGGGAAATGTCTGTATCTTTGATACAACGACAAGGATGCCGGCTGAGAAAATCAGTTATGCAGTCAATCAGAGACTTCCGGAGGACATTGTCGTGCAGGATTCCTGTGAGGTGGATGAGAATTTTCACCCGCGTTTTTCAAAAAGCCGTAAGACATACGAATACCGGATTTTGAACCGGAGATTCCGGATGCCTACCCGCAGACTGGATACGTATTTTTATCATCATGCACTGGATGTTGAAAAAATGCAGGAAGCTGCACAGTATCTGGTAGGGGAACATGATTTCAAAAGTTTCTGTGCGGCAAATGCGCAGTCGCAGACCAGTATACGCACCATTTATGCATGTACCGTTACCCGGGAGAATGATATTATTACCATTCGTGTACAGGGAAACGGTTTTTTGTACAATATGGTCCGCATCATTGCGGGGACTTTGATCAAAGTCGGATGCGGGGAATGGAAACCGGAGGATATGAAAGCAATCCTTGCTGCGTGTGACCGCAGTGCTGCCGGCCCGACAGCTCCGGCGCACGGCCTGACTATGATTGGACTGGATTACGAGTAGAAATTTGTAGGATATGGGCATAAAATCTGCTTGACAAGTTCAGACCAAGGTAATATAATATGTAAGTCTGTGATAGTACGTAAATGTAAGCCAAAGCCCCGGCGAGCATTTAAACTATATAGAAAAGCAGAACGCGGCGAAGTAGCGTCCGGACATTACGAGACTTACGCCTGTTTGCAAAAGTATTATGGATATCATCAATTGAGGAGGAAAACCCATGAAAACATTTATGGCTAGTCCTGCTACTATCGATAGAAAATGGTATGTAGTAGACGCTGAAGGTAAGACATTAGGACGTTTAGCATCAGAAGTTGCTAAGGTATTAAGAGGAAAGAATAAAGCAATCTTCACACCACATATTGATACCGGTGATTATGTAATCGTTGTCAACGCTGAGAAGATTAAGGTTACAGGTAAGAAGTTAGACCAGAAGATTTACTATCGTCATTCTGATTATGTTGGAGGAATGAAGGAGACAACTCTTAAGGAGATGCTCAACAAGCACCCAGAGCGCGTTATTGAGTACGCTGTTAAGGGAATGCTTCCAAAGGGACCTTTAGGACGTCAGATGTATACTAAGTTATTCGTATACGCTGGTCCAGACCACAAGCATGCAGCACAGAAGCCAGAAGCTTTAACATTCTAATAGAGGGAGGTAAATCACATTGGCTACTACAAAGTATTACGGAACAGGAAGAAGAAAATCATCTGTTGCTAGAGTATATTTAGTACCTGGAACAGGAAAGATTACAATCAATAAAAGAGATATTGATGAGTATTTAGGACTCGAGACATTAAAGGTTGTTGTTCGTCAGCCATTAGTTGCAACTGAGACAGCTGACAAGTTTGACGTATTAGTAAACGTTCGCGGTGGCGGATACTCAGGACAGGCTGGAGCAATCAGACACGGTATCGCTCGTGCATTACTTCAGGTAGATGCAGAGTACAGACCTACACTTAAGTCTGCTGGATTCTTAACACGTGATCCGCGTATGAAAGAGCGTAAGAAATACGGTCTCAAAGCCGCTCGTCGTGCACCACAGTTCTCAAAGAGATAATCTTTCAAGAACGAAGATATCAAGAAAAGCCCATTTTTCAAGGGTTACAGAAGTTGTGGAATGCCGTCAGATGTGCTGGAATTTACATCGAATGCAACACATATGCAGCAGGTATGCAACAAAGATATTGATATGTATAGGACATTTTTCAGTAGAGATACTGGGGAATGTCCTTTTCTTTGTTTAAATCTTATTAATCGCATCTACAAGCTCCTTTATATCAAAGTGGGTATATACTTTCTCAGTCAGTGTCATTGCACCTGAGTGCCCCGCAATCTTTTTGATAATCGTCTGGTTAATACCAGCTTCTGCTAACATTGAGATGCATGTATGTCTGCAGCAGTGAGGTGTACGATTAATACCTAGCTGTTCCATCAATGGCTTGAAATAGCTATCGTAGTAGTTTCGGTATTCAAAATGTTTTCCAGCTTCTGTATGAAGTAAATATTCACATTCAGGGCAGGATTCATACCAAACTTTGTAATATGGCAGAACTTTGTGATTTGCGAGGCATCATCAGAATGTGTGAGCAGGTAGCTGCCTCTGGCAACACACTTATCCT
>URYB01000239.1 GCA_900552085.1 uncultured Lachnobacterium sp. | reverse complement strand
AACTGATGTGCAAATACTGTCAGTTTGGAAGAAGGTACATAATCCTGACCATCTTCATGTGTGAATGCCGGGGTTTTTGCTTTTGGATCGAGTCCCCACTTGTTTGCAAGCCAACGTCCATAAAACAGATAGCCAGCACCAAGAACTACGATAGCAATTAATACTATAACTAAACCATTCATTTTTTTGTCCGCCCTTTGGCGGCTCCCTTCTTAAGATTCGCAAAGAGTAACTGAAACTGAAAAAAGCCCACGTCTTTATCCATGTGTGTCCATGTCATAAAGACGAAGGCTTTTGCTTCCGCGTTACCACTTTATTTGTCGTATCCTAACGACCTCTCTGTCTCATCTATGCAATATTAATCATTGCAGAAATAAGCTTCCTGATAACGGTAGAAAACCGGTAGCACCTACTGTCCCGAAAATACTTCAGGAATTCAATGTACTGCTCACAGAGGATGGTCTCCCGAGTCACACACCGTCTCACACCACCCGACGGCTCTCTGTTGTATGGTTCTCGAAAAATCTTATTCTGTTCCATGCATTTACTCTTTGTTAACTGCAAGATTAGCACCATAAAAAGTAAATGTCAATAACTTTTTTAGAATCCTTTCGAATTTATTTTATTTTTTGTTTATAAATTCTATGCATGCCGATCCTCAAGCATGACATTAATTTCTGCACAGATCAATAAAATATATACGCAAAAATACAGCCAGAGCATTATAAGCGCAATCGTTGTCAAACTGCCATACATGGAAAATCCATTAAAATAATCCACATAAATCGATAAGGCAAACGAAAACACATACCATGCGATCGCACAGATGGCAGCTCCCGCAGCCTGACTGCGAAAACGTATTTTTTTATTTGGAAGTGTTGTAAAAATTACTACAAAAAATACAAACAAAATTCCAAGAAGTACCAGCCCCCGGAAATGTGACAGTATCTCTGCGAAATTTTTCAGCACCGGAATATATCCTACAGCCAGATTGTGTAATGTATTTCCGAATACGAGAACACCCAGAACAAAAACAAACGCAACCAGAAATCCTATCGTATATACCACCGCCCAAAGACGCATCGTAAACCAGTTGCGGTTTTCTTCCAGATCATTCACCGAATTCAGCCCATCTGTAAGATACTGGATTCCTTTCGCTGCAGACCAGATTGCCACCACGGCTGTAATCGAAACAATGCCCACAGAACGATTGTATACTTCATTTGTAATATAGCCAAGAAACCCTGACAGATACTCCGGCAACGCTGCATTGTATATCTTAATCAAGGTTTCTTCTGTAATCGGTGTATAGCGAAGCAGTGAAGAAAACACCATGAGAAATGGAATCAGTGACAACAGTATAAAAAAGGCCGACTGCGCTGCGTATGCATTAATCTTGTCCTTTTTGCATTTGTCCATAAATGATTTCACCATGATAATCATCTTCCACATGAATAAACTTTCCTCCGCCTCTTTCCCACAATTTTTATTACGTAACTATTACAATTAACGTTCCATCTTCCAATAAGCTGCACTGTATGGTGCCAGATCACTGCCACCACCAAAATCATGTGCTTCACCTGTGATCAGGTCTACAGCAGTGCCGCATCCAGCGTCAAAGTCTGCATGAAATTTTTCTCCATCGGCATTGATTGCAACAAGTACACGTTCACTATCTGTTTTACGCTCAAAGATACACTGACGATTGGTCAGAAGTACTGAACGAAAATCTCCGTAATTTAACGCCGTTGAGTGTTTCTTTGCCTCGGCAAGTTTTGAAATAAAGGTTGTGAGGTCATTCCACTGTGGCTCTTCGAAGCTGACACGAAGTGCAGGATCACCTTCCTCTTTCTTTGCCTTTGTTCCCCACTCACTACCATAATATACACAAGGAATTCCCGGCATGCCAAAAGCCATCGCATAGATCAGCGGCAAATGATTTTCGTTGGTAAGTACACTTGCAATTCTTGACACATCATGGTTATCCACAAAGGATAACAGATGCTTTCCCTTGTATAAGGTCCAGTTCTCCGGTCCGAACTGACGCAGCAGAGAATGGTTGATCTCGAACATGTTCATGCTGTTAAAGCTGGAATGTAATCCCTTGTAGCACTCATAGTTAGTTACAGAATGAAGCATGCTGTCATTCATCCACTGATTATAATCGCCGTGCAAAGTCTCACCTACAAGGAAGAAATCCGGTTTTAAACTATCACAAAATGTGCGAAGTCTGCGCAGGAAATCATGATCCAGACAATACGCCACATCCAGACGAAGACCGTCAATATCGAACTCTTCTACCCAGCCTTTGACTGCCGCAAAAATATGTTGTACGACCTCTTCGTTGCGAAGATTTAATTTAACAAGGTCAAAGTTTCCTTCCCAGCCTTCGTACCAGAGTCCGTCGTTATAATTTGAATTTCCGTCAAAATTAATCTGGAACCAGTCCTTATACGGGGAATCCCAACGATTCTTCAACACATCCTGGAACGCCCAGAATCCACGTCCCACATGGTTAAATACACCATCTAAAACGACCTTGATCCCTGCCTCGTGCAAATGTTCACACACCTGTTTAAAATCTTCATTGGTTCCTAATCTTGTATCAATCTTTGTATAATCTCTTGTATTATACCCATGTGTATCGGATTCAAATACCGGCGAAAAATAAATTGCGTTTGCACCCAGTTTCTGAATATGAGGAATCCAGTCATTCACTTTCCGGATACGATGCTCCAGAACTCCATCATTTTCAAACGGTGCACCACAAAATCCTAACGGATAAATCTGATAAAATACACTCTCATAAGCCCACATAATTCTGCCTCCATTTTATTTTAATTTTTTTGTTTCAATCTGGTTTTATCGCGATACATCATAACATCCGCACGTTCACGGATTTGTTCAATTCCATCATCACCAGCTTCCATTACAGCATATCCGCATGCTATTTCTGCACGAATCGGAATAATCTTTTTGTTATTCAAAAATACCAGTTCCTCATGCATTCTCTGAATCAGACGGTCAACCTGACACTTATTGGCATCCGGCACAATACAACAAAACTCATCGCCACCAATACGATAGCATTTGCCATACTTTTCAAATATACTCTCTATGATCTGTGCCGTATGTATAATGTATTCATCTCCTGCATTATGCCCATGTTCATCATTGCATTTTTTCAGGTTATTCAGATCAAATGTCACAATCATGGTATCTGCAATATCCGGTTCACTTTTCACATAATGATTGTATGCATTTCGATTATAAAGACCTGTCATAGTGTCATTTAATGCAAACTGTTCAAGTTCCTTTGCTCTGCGTCCTCTCTTTAGCATGGAAAGTGTCTTGCTCGCAGACTCCACTCCAAGAATCGCAATAAATATCAGAAACGAGATTCTGCCCCAGATTCCCGTATTTCCACCGACTTTATAATAATTGATCAGATCTGCGATCGATGCAAGAATAACGAGTATCAATGCACCAATACAGACGCGCAACCGCCGGTTCACCTGCTTTTTTACGATTTTAATTATAGTTGCACCTGCAAGATAGATCAGCACTCCTACAATAACGATATGTGTCAGAATCAGACTCTGTCGGAATTCCCAGATTCCCGTAAAATGCAAAACACAGCTGATCACACACATCACCATGCTGAGATCACAGAACATACGCCAGATTTGTCTATCCCCCAGATCCAGAAAACTGCGCACAAACAAAACAAACGGAATTGGCATTGCCATCAGCAAAATAAACGCTGCAAACGTGGATGCATGACGATTGACCAGAAGCAGCGCTGCAACATCGGTTTCATTTGCCGTCCATAAGCCAAGAAGCACAGAAAAAAGTCCAAGATACAACAATGTCGCATCAATATCTCCGCTTTTACGTGCCAGCCACCAATACACAAGCATGTAGATTGCTACTATCATAATAATAAAGCTGATGATAAATGCAGGAAGTGATTGTCGCATGATCCCCGTATAAATTTCACGTCCGTTTCCAACATAATATGTCAGTGATGCGTCTGCTGTCTCCGGATAACATGGAGAAATCTTTACCGTAAGATGTGTTGTATCCACCGGAAGAAGAACAAAATTCCATACATTGCCTGTGGTGTGTCCCCATCTCCCAGCCGTCTCTTTTAAACTATATACTTCCCGTCCATCGACATAAACATCCACATACTGATGGGACGTAAAAAAAGCTACCGTTGTACGCTTCTTCAAGCTTTCATCAAGGGTAAGCTCTACTACGGAACCTCCATCCGACAATTTATCCACAGAATCCGGCTCTACTTTCTGCAGATGATTATAGGATATTTTGGAATGATTACATATCGTTGCCAAAAGCATTAGCACAATTGCCATTCCAAGGAAAATACGAGGCTTCGTGCATAATCGTGGATGACTATAGCACCCAGCCTTCATTGCCCGGCT
>URYB01000238.1 GCA_900552085.1 uncultured Lachnobacterium sp. | reverse complement strand
CGGCAGGCGGCGCTTTGTATCCGGTGCCGAATGACACAGAAGTGAAAGCGGCAAACGTGGAAGGTTCCGTGGATGCGGCGACCATCAATGATACGATGTACGCATACCCGATGACGGCGGATAACGGATACTTTTTATACTACAATAAGAAATATTTAAAAGATGCAGATGTTGAGACCATGGACGGTATTTTGAAGGTCGCAGAGGACAAGGGGAAAAAAATCACTATGGATTGGTCCTCCGGCTGGTATCTGTATTCCTTTTTTGGAAATACCGGACTGGATTTTGGAATCAATGATGACAATGTGACGAACCATTGTGAGTGGAACGCTACAGACGGCGAAATCAAAGGAACGGATATTGCACAGGCAATGCTCGATATTCAGGCAACCGGTGCGTTTCGGAATGCTGGGGATGATGATTTCCTTGCAGGTGCGGAAGACGGCAGTGTGATTGCCGGTGTCAGTGGCGTATGGGACGAGACAAAGCTGAAAGCTATCTGGGGCGATGATCTGGGAGCAACAAAGCTCCCGACTTATACGGTAGCCGGTAAACAGGTGCAGATGGCATCGTTTACCGGATATAAGCTGATGGGAGTAAATGCTTATTCAAAAAATCCGGAGTGGGCAGCAAAACTGGCAGACTGGCTGACGAATGAACAGAATCAGACATTGCGATTTGAGATGAACGGACAGGGGCCTTCGAACACGAAAGCCGCAGATTCGGAGGAAGTAAAACAGGCACCCGCAATCCGTGCAGTTATCGCACAGTCAGAATTTGGAAAGCTGCAGCGTGTAGGAAACAGCTATTGGGATGCATGTTCTGCTTTTGGAAGCATCATGGCAGGTGGAAACAAAGATCATGTAAAACTGCAACAGATCATGGACAACCTGGTAGAGGGAATCACAAAGTCAGTTGCTTCGTAAATGAATCTCAATGGAGGAAAAAAGAGAATGAAGAAGAACGCGAAATTAAGTACCCGCCTTATTATACTGATTCCAGTGTTCATCCTTGGAATCTTTAGCATTATATCCAATGTGGCGTCGGTTGCCAGCATTCGAAATATCAACCGGAATGCAACGCAGATATCCGAGGAATCTCTACAGAATATTACGAGTCTTGCAGAAATTCAGAGAATGACACAGGATATCCATAAGCTGGGCCTTTCCCACATCATTGCGACGGATTTAAATTCCATGATCAAACTGGTGGATGAAATCCGAAGCAGTGAAGAAGAACTGGAAAAGGAACTCGATACATACCAGAAATATGTAAACGAAGATACAGAGAAATATTACAAAGATATCAAAAAAAATTATGAAGAATTAAAAATCCAGTGTGACAATGTCATGGCATATTCTGCCGCCGGAAAAAGCGAAGATGCCTATAACCTTGCAAATGGCGAAATCAGCGACTGTTCCGACACCATCGAGTCTGACATCGAACAAATAAAAAAAGTCGTAAATAAGAACGCGGACGCGCAGAGAGTAAGCCTGAATGCGGCATACCGCAGCTCGCTGGCGACCAGTGCTGTGACAATCCTTATCAGTATCTTTGCATTGCTTGCGGCGGTTGTGGCAGTTGTAAAATTATTAATCCGTCCGCTGAACAAGACAAATAAAGAGATCAAGGAAATCATCACAGGTATCGATAACCGGGAGGGAGACCTGACCAGACGTGTGACTATTACCGTCAATCAGGAAGTGGCATCGGTCGGAACCGGTATCAACGCTTTTATGGGCAAGCTCCAGAAGATTTTCCAGATGATCAGCAGCAATGCAAGCGAATTAGAGGGCGTGGTCAACGAAGTGCGTGAGAGCGTACAGACATCAAATGAGAGTGTTTCCGATTTGTCTGCTTTGACCGAGGAATTGTCTGCAACCATGCAGGATATTTCGGATAATGCATCCCGTATCAATGAGAACACCGAATCCGTAGCGGGAGAGGTACAGGAAATCGCACAGAAGACGAGCGAGATCAACCAGTATACCAAAGAAATGAAAGAACATGCAGAAGCCATGGAAAATGCAGCAAGAGAGAACATGAGCACGACAGGTGCAAAAGTCAGCGATATTGTGCAGGTGCTTAATCAGGCCATCGAGGACAGCAACAGCGTCAACCAGGTAGACAATCTCACAAACGATATCTTAAATATCGCAAGCCAGACGAACCTTCTTGCACTGAATGCGTCCATAGAAGCAGCCAGAGCCGGAGATGCAGGAAAAGGCTTTGCTGTCGTGGCTACTGAGATCAGCCAGCTTGCAGCTGCCAGTCAGGAGGCCGCAAACAATATCCAGCGCATCAATGCTATCGTTATTTCTGCGGTACACAACCTTGCGGACAATGCGAACGGACTCGTCGCTTATATGGATGAAGTGATTCTTCCGGAATTTGAAAAATTTGTAGCGTCTGGTGGGGAATACCATGATAAAGCATCTTACATTGAAAATGTCATGGGAGAATTTGAGCAGAAGACCGATTTGCTGGAACGCTCCATGAACGAAATCGCAGAATCTGTAAATACGATTTCACATGCCATCGAGGACGGTGTCAGTGGCGTGGTATCGGCAGCGGACAGTACACAGGTACTCGTTTCCGATATGGATAAAATTTCTCATAAAATGGACGAAAACTTCGCAATCGCAGACGGACTGCGGAAAGAGACATCTGTATTTACCAAATTGTAAGAGAAACTGGAAAAAAATTGCCGAAACCTATTGACAAATTGGGATATTTTGATAAAATAATCGATAGTGCAATTAAGTTTACCTTACAGTTGATGCACAATACGCAACTGGAGGGAGGTTAGGTGTAGAATGTCTAGTGTAATCGTAAAAGAGAATGAGACTTTAGATAGCGCATTACGTCGTTTCAAGAGAAACTGCGCAAAGGCTGGAATCCAGCAGGAGATTCGTAAGAGAGAGCATTACGAGAAACCAAGCGTAAAGCGTAAGAAGAAATCTGAAGCTGCTAGAAAAAGAAAATACAACTAGTTGTGTTTAAGCGACCCCGGGATTCGTCCCGGGGTTGTTTTTTATGTGCTTTACATTTGATTTTTCTGCAGTTACATTATATAATCGATTATATTTGAAATAATAATTTGTAATAAAATTGTGAGAAGGGATAAAAAAATGATCAACAAGTTTACATGTCATAATTTTAGAAATATCCATGCAGATAATTTGGAATTTGAAAAAATAAACATTTTGATTGGACCAAATAATTCGGGCAAAAGTAACTTTATAAAGTCAATAACTTTTTTCTCTGAAATGTTAAAAAATGCAGGAGTGGGAAACCTTAAATCTGCATTTTTAAATGCGGTTGCACGTAATGGATGGGATCATTCATTGTATAAACAGGCAGATCCTGAAACTCCAATAGAATTCGAGTGGGATATATGTTTAAATGGAGATCCAGTGAGATACAGATTTTCCTTTGGGGTCGGAAATACTGTTGAAAAATGCAATATTGTCTTAGAAGAATTAAGTTCTACAGAAAAAAAAGAAGGGTACGATCAGGAATTCAATTATTTTAGATGTCATGATCACAAAATAGGTTGGGGAAACTTTTCTACAGCGGTAAAAGTAGGCAAAAAAAATCGTAGATTACCATTTGAAGTGGATAGTAAAGAAACGCTTGTTATGCAATTCAAAGATATTCTTTTAAAAAACCAAAAGATATATGGAAGCGAATTGATAAGAGTGAATATTGCACAATTATTATATGAGTTACAGAAGTATTTTGAAGGATTTAGCGTTTATACAAGTGCACAGTTTGAACCTCGCAAAATGAGGGAGCCGGTTAGTATGAAAGTAATTGATGATTCTTTGAATTACGATGCTTCTAATTTTACAAATGTGTTTAATAGATATAAATCGGAAGATGTACTTTGGAAAAATAAATTTGAAGAAAGACTGAGAGAATTGATTCCAAATTTACAAATCGCTGATACAGTAATAGCGTATGATAAATTGATATTTAAATTAGCGTATAATAATGGTGAACAATATGATTTATCAGATGTTTCAGAAGGAACTTTAAAAGGACTTATATTGAATATGTTGATAAATATGCCTATGAATAATTCAAGGACTTTATTGGCAATTGATGAGCCGGAAACAAATCTTCATCCTGCGTGGCAAAAGGTCGTTGGAAACTGGATACAGACAGCGGATACATTTAACCAGTGTTTTGTCAGTACACATTCCCCAGACTTTCTGGATGTGTTTACAGAGGAATTTAAGAGAGAAAAAGTTGCAGTGTTTGTTTTTAGAAACGATGAAACTATAAAGAAAATTCAATATAAAGATATTATTGATGAATTAGGAGAATGGGAATTAGGAGACTTGTATAGAACAAATGATCCAGCGTTGGGAGGATGGCCATGGTAGAGAAGATTGCTTGTTTTTTAACGTGTGGATATACAGAAGCAGGTGCAATGCAATTTTTTTTAAAGAAGATAAATGATCAATGCCATTCAGTTAAGCATC
>URYB01000237.1 GCA_900552085.1 uncultured Lachnobacterium sp. | reverse complement strand
ATTATTGAATTTTCAAGGTGCGTAGGCACTTATTCAAGTGCGAAGTTTGAGTAATTATGTCTAATACCCATATAGTATGTTATTCTATGCCTCAAAAGCATTTATTCATCATTTCTGAGATATTGCTGTCCCTGTATGAATACCAAACTGCACCAGCGGATACTTCTCTTTATAATTTTTACAAATTTTTGCAAGCACTTCCACTGCCAGAAATTCTCCGCAGCCGATCGTGATTTTTCCTTCTACCGACTCGGTATTGCCTTTAAAATCGCTAAGGATTTTTTCCTCTAAGTCGACGATTTCCAGTGCCTGCCTTTTTAAAAGTAAGCCCTCATTGGTAAGCGTAATGCTGTGTCCGCCCCGGTTGAACAATTTTGCCCCAAGTTCATCTTCAAGTGCTGCAAGCTGCCTGGAGAGCGTTGGCTGCGTAATATTTAACTGTTCTGCCGCTTTGGTAAAACTCTGTTCCTTTGCGACCATCAAAAAATAGCGCAGTACACGTAACTCCATTTTTCAGACATGCCTCCTCTTTTTCATCACCACAAATGCGATCACACATATCAATACAGAAAGCAGCGAACCGCCCGGTGCCGCAAGTCCCATCGGATACAACGTATCCGGATAATAAACAGATGTCAGATATGCTCCGGGGATTCGCACACACAAAATAGACAATACATTATGTATAAAGGATATTGCAGACAAACCATATGCGCAAAAATAACCGCTGAAACTAAAATGGATTCCTGCAAAAATCGTATCCCAGATGTAAGATCGCAGGTACTGGTCTCCCAGACGGACAACCACGGTATCATCTGTAAACAATCCAACGACATGGTAACTGACAAACTGCATCACAATGGCCACCACAATACCGTATCCGACCGTAATCAAAAGCGCATAACGCAACGTTCCGACTGCCCGGTCGTGCTTGCCCGCGCCAATATTCTGTGCAGAAAGTGCGGAAACTGTGGACAGCATTGTCGACGGGACAAGGAACACTACTCCGATAATTTTCTCAACAATTCCAACTGCTGCCGCTTCGTTGAGACCTCTCCGGTTTGCGATGATCGTGATCACAATAAATGCGATCTGGATGAATCCATCCTGTAATGCAACCGGAATACCAATTTGCAAAATCTGTCCCATGGTTTGTCCCTGCAGCTTAAAATCATTCTTTTGCAACCGGATACCGGTCTGCTTTTTTCGGATTACACACAATGCCACGATAACACTGATCGTCTGTGACAATGTCGTACCCAGTGCTGCTCCCGCTGCGCCCATGTGCAGACCGCCGATAAACAGATAATCCAGCAAAATGTTCGCCACACAGGCAACGATAATAAAATACATCGGGCTTTTGGAATCACCCAGCCCGCGAAAAATCGAACTGATAATATTGTATGCCGTAATAAAAGGAATTCCAATGAAGCATATGGTCAGGTAGGTAATTGTTCCGGAAACTGCCGCTATCGGAGTGGACATAACTGCCACGATCGGCTTCACGAGCAAGAGCAAGACAATCATAACATTTCCTGCGACTCCCATAAACAAAGTCACGGTATTTCCCACCGCAAGAGAAGCCTTGTCCATCTGCTTTCCGCCGACCGCTTTGCCGATTATCACCGTTGCGCCCATTGCCAGACCAACGATCATAACTGTAAGCATGTGCATAACCTTGCTGCACACAGAAACTACAGTAGTGCTTGCAACACCATCAAACTGTCCAATAATAAACAAATCCGCCATTCCATATAACGTCTGCAAAAAATAGGATAGCAGGTATGGTAAGGAGAAGAATACGATATTTTTCAGTACACTTCCGGTTGTTAAATCTTTTTCCATTTTTTATTTCCTACAGTACATGATAATATGGGCAGATATCTTCAAATGTTCCATCTTTCATGCGAAAGCCGCCCGGAATCGTGCCAAGCTGTGCAGACACTCTTCCTGCGGAAATGCCACTCCGTCCTCCACAACCTGATTCCAGATGCGGATCAGATCTGGAAGATTCTCCTTTTCGTATTTTCTGATTATAATGTTTTCTGTGTTGTTCATTTTATTTCACTCTTTCCCTTACTGCAAAGCTTTTTATCACATCTTGTTTTAGGTATTCTGTTTTGCACTTCTGATATTTACCCTAAAATTACCTCATTATCCTTGGCTACTCACTCAACTTCAAAATACTCTGTGCTCTTTTCCTAAATACCTCATTTTCCGCTTCTGCGGCTATACCCGCAATACGCCTGATTTCATCCTTATACGGCATACAGAATTTGACCGCATCTGTCAAAAGTCGGTCAGACTCTAACGTACTGTCCAGTGCATGATCGAAATCATACAGTGGAGCCATGTCCACATACTCTCCGGTATCCGCATTTCTAAGCCACCCAAAATTACCTGCATGCCGGTCTCCGTTTCCAATTATCGCATCTATGATAAGCATCTGCGCACCTGCTTTTCCAAATAGATCAATGATCGTCTGCTCGTCAAAATCATCCGGATCAAGTCTTCCCGACTGATCCGCCTGTTCAAGCATCCGCTTTGGCGAAGTGATATTATAAATTGCGATTCCACCGGCTGTCTCATCTGCGCTTTCTACGGAAATACTACATTTTCTACAAAGTTCAATACATTGTAGTTCCACAGAAATATCACCATATTTGTACAGCTTTCCATCCTGTTTCCACTCCTTCGACAGCGCACCTCCCACATAAAGTGTCGGAGCCGCCTGTCCGGCAAATGCTTCACTTCCATCCCAGAACGGCTTGTAATACGGACTTATCTCCTCGAAACGTATCGGATCATTCTCGGCTTTTATCCAATAACAGTCGGTGAAACTCAAGGCTCTGGTTTCACGGTTAATTCGCATACGCGCTCCCTGTCCGAATGTGATGCCCTTTAATTTACGTGCCATCGTGTTTGTGCCTGATGAATAGCGGTACTTCATCCATTTTGTAAAAGTGTGATTATTTGCGCCTTTTTGCTGCATAAATCCCGGCAACAGGCTTGTATTTAAAATTTTTTCATTATCTATATCGTAAACAGGTACGTTTTTACACATTAATAACATAAAATCGCCTCGCATTATATAAACTCGATTGGTAATGCTACAAGATTTTCTCTTAAATATGTCTTTTTATCGATCAGGCATAAAATAACTCCAAGCCCTCTTTTCTTGTCGCTTACCTTATCCAGAACTTGATTGGTTGTACCCATACTTGCTTTCGGATTGCCAGACATTTTAATCTCAACCGGGTATAATACTCCATCCTCTTCTATTACAAGATCAATTTCGTTTTCCCCGGAGGCATTTCTGTCCTTACCTCTGTAATAAAAAATATTAAATTTGTAATCTTTGCCTTCGTTCGTATATGATTTCAGGATTTCAGACACTACAAATGTCTCAAACATATTTCCTGCAACTGCTGAAAATTTCAGTGTATCAGCAGTAAGCCATCTGGTAAGATAACATGCCAGTCCGGTATCCCTAAAATAAAGTTTTGGTGTCTTTATTGCCCTTTTAAGTGCACTCGCACTGTACGGTTGGAGCAGGTATACAATTCCGGTTCTTTCCAAAATAGATATCCAGTTCTTGATAGTAGGCTCACTTACCCCGACTTCTCCTGCTATATTGGAATAATTGAGAAGTTCTCCTGTCCTTGCAGCAACCGCTGTTAAAAACTTGGTAAATGTAATACCGTCGGCCGCCACCAGTTCATTGATATCCCTCTCCAGATAAGTTGCAACATAGGAGGAATAATATTCCTGCCAATCCCTGTCTATAGCATAAAGCTCTGGATAAGATCCTTTGTGAATGATTTCCCATAAATTTTCATATTTTACAATCTCTTTTTCACGTTCTTTGATATATGCATCGGTAGGGATAAAATGCCTGTTAAATTCTACCCCATAAATTTCACGCATGGATAATCCTGTAAGCTCTGAGATCGACACTCTTCCTGCCAACGATTCACTCATGCCTTTCATAAGTTCAAGTTTCTGAAAACCGGAAAGAATAAACATTCCTCGCTCATCCGATTCATCAACGATCTGCTTGATATCTTCCAGAATACTGCTTTCTTTTTGAACCTCGTCTATAAAAAGCGGCTTGGGATTGTTTAAGAAAAACAATTTAGGCTCTTCCTTCGCCTGCATTCTTGTCAGCCTGTCATCAAAATTTGCCCGGTTAAAATCCTCGAATTCATGCTTTATAAGCGTTGATTTTCCGACCTGTCTGGCACCTACCAGTAACATGCACTTGCTGGTAGACACTCTTTGTTTCAATATTGGTGTTATCGCTCTTTGTATATATGACATAATAAGCCTCCGGCTAATCTAAAATCTGATTTTATTATAGTCGTTAATATATGCAAAATCAATAAAAAATACCGACTAATCTAAAGTTTTATTTTAGATTAGTCGGTATTTTTCAAAACCCCTGTGTGTCATAATAGATGTCAGTGAAGCAATAAGATATTTGTGGTAGAATG